>JAWBPL010000024.1:0-8762 GCA_038825025.1 Candidatus Woesearchaeota archaeon
TATAGGATAATAGGAAAAATCTTAAGCAAAAATAAAAATAAAGAAGTTCCATGCCATAGAGTAATAAATTCTGATGGCACTATTTGTGGCTATTTAGGAAGAAAAAATAATAAAGTAAATTTAAAGTATTTTTTTAGATTTTAAAATTTTTAAATTTTAGAAAGTTATTTTTCTTTTATTTTGTCTTTTAATTTTTTTCTAATCTTTTTAACATCATCTTCTAATCCTAGTCTTGCCAATAATTCTTTATATCTGTTTCTTATTGTTACTTCTGTTACACCGGCAACATCTGCTACTTGCCTTTGTGTTCTTTTTTCTCCATTTACTAATGAAGCAACATATAAGCCAGCAGCTGCAATGCCTGTTGGCCCTCTTCCTGAAGTTAATTCTGCTCCTTGTGCCATTTCAATTATTTCAACTGCTTTGCTTTGTGTTTTAGGGCTTAAATTTAATGAGCTGCAAAATCTTGGAATATAATCAATTGGATTGCTAGGCAATATTGTTAAAGATAATTCTCTTGTTATAAATCTGTATGTTCTGCCAACTTCTTTTTTTTCTATTCCTGATGCTGTTGATAATTCTTCTAATGTTCTTGGGACTTCATGCCTTCTGCATGCTGCATATAATGTTCCAGCCACAACAGATTCCATGCTTCTTCCTCTTACTAAGCCTCTTTGGACTGCTAATGTGTAAAGCCTTGCAGATTCTTCTTCAACAGATTTTGGCAATTTTAAATAAGAGGAAACTCTTTTTAATTCTGCTAAAGCTAATTTTAAATTTCTTTCTATTGCTGTTGAAATTCTATATTGCCATTTTCTTAATCTATAAAACTTATTTTTTGATTTTTTTTCTAAGGCATATAAATCAGCTTTTCTTCCAACTTCTGTTCCCAAACCTTGATCATATTGAGTATAAGTCATTGGAGCTCCTGTTCTTCTTTTCATGTCTGCATCATCGCCGTCAAATTCTCTCCAATCTTGGCCAAAATCAACCATCTTTTCTTCTACGACTAAGCCGCAATCTTTGCAAATTATTTCTCCTTTTTCAGTATTGAAGAACAAGTTTATGCCGCCGCATTCTGGGCACTTTTTATATTCCCTATCCAATATTTCACCCCACTGTTTTAATAATTTATAAAAAAACTTAATTTGATTTATTTATTATTATTTTTTTAGTCTATTTTTTTATTTCAAAAAATAAAAAACAACAACTTTTTAAATAGGACATAATAAAGATTTATAAAGCTTTTGCTTTTTTTAGACGAAATTTTTTTAAAAAATTTTGAAAAAATTTATAAATGTTTTTTTATTGATAAATAATTAAATATTTAATCAAAAGTTATTTAATCAAAATAAATTTTAATAAAATAAATAAAAATAATTACAGGGTTAAAAATGAAAAAAAAAATTGCTTTTTTGTTGGTTTTTGTTATTTTTCTTAGCTCTTGTGAATTAATTCAACAAGAAGATAATACACCAAAATTAATAAGCCAATTTGCTGCTTCAGCAATTGCTTCTGATTCTTATGGAGGCAATGGACAAAATAAAGATGATCAAAGCCCTTTTTCTGCAACAGGAAAACCAGAAATAAAAAATTGCGATGACAGTAAATATGCATGGACAACCTCAAAAGAAGATGATGGGGTTCATTGGCTTGAATTAAATTATGATGTTCCTGTTTATGTTAATAAAATTAGAGTTTATGAAAACTTTAATCCGGGCAGCATAGTTAAAATAGAATTGAAAAAATTTGATTCTAATGATTATGAGCTTTTTTGGGAAGGCACTTATAAAACAAAACAATGCCCTTTTGTTTTTGAAAAAGAATATTATTTTATTGAAGGCAATATAACAAAGAACATAACTTCCTTTAAATCTGATGCAGTTAAATTGACAATAAACACAGATATTCCTGGCTGGAATGAAATTGATGCAGTTGAATTAATAGGTTTTGAAAAAAAATTTTCATATTTAAATGGAACATTAATAATAGAAAATGAATAAATTTAATTAAATAAAAAAAATTTTTTATTTTATTCTTTTATTTTATTCTAAATTGTCTAAATTTTCTAAATTAAATTCTTGAGGTTTTGCAGGCAATTCAAATTCTGAGTCTGAAACTTTATTATTATATTGTGTTGCAATTAATTCTATTACACCCAAGGTTGATTCTGATTTTGAATACAAGGGAACAAAGTCATCAGAATAACATGTTTCTTGTTTTGTGCCTGATAATTCATAACCAAAGCATCTTGTTTTTGTTCCTGAAATTGTCCTTGACGGCAATTCAGTCATTTCATAATTTTGCCAATTTTCTCTTAAATCAGAATCTGTTTTTATCATATTGTTTTCTTCATTAAATTCATAGCAAATTACTTGGTTTTCTGATATGCACATATATGTTTTATCATTTACTCTATATACAGAACTTTTCTCTGTTTCATATTTGAAATTTGTTCCTTTTAAAACCATAGTTTGTATTGATTCTGTCGCATAATTGCTTTTTACTTCATAAACAACTTTGTATTCTGGCATTTTTGGCAATTTTGAGAAAAAATCTTTTAATTTTGAGTCTGTTTTTTTCTCTGTTTCTTGCTCTATGTTTGTTTCAGATTTTGTTTCAGAAACACTCTCACTATTTTGAGTGTTTTCTAAATTTTTCTCTGTTCTTGTTTCTTGTGTTTTAGAGCATGCAGAGAAAAAAAGCAATGCTAAAACAAAAACTAAAAAAATTTTTTTCATATTATCACCACCTTATTTTTATTTAATTTTTAATTTTAAAAATTAAAATTTATAAATTTATATAAGTTTCTTTTTAATAAGTTTCAGTTTAATATTTTTAAATATAAAAAGTCAATGGTGAAAAAATGGAAGAAGTTTTTGTTATAGGTCATTTAGTTCCAGATACAGATACAACAGTATCAGCTGTTTCAATGGCAGAATTTTTAAATGCAAGACAAAAAAAAGAAAACAATAATAAATTTATTTACAAGCCTGCAATGACAGGAAAACCAAATACAGAAACAGAATATGTTTTTAAAAAGTTTAATTATAATTTGCCAATTTTACTTGAAGATGCAACAGGAAAGAAATTATTTTTAGTAGATCATAATGAAAGCTCTCAAATTGTTAAAGGTTTTAGTAATGAAAATATTTTAGGTTTTGTAGATCATCATAAAATAAAATTTGAATGTTCTCAACCAATAGAAATAATAACAAAGCCATGGGGCTCAACAAACACAATAATTTATTATCTATTTGAAAAAGAAAATTTAGAAATTCCAGAAAAAATAAAGCCTTTAATGTTAAGTGCAATCCTTTCAGACACAGTTATAACAAAAAGCCCAACAACAACAGAAAAAGACCTTTATGTAATAAAAAAACTTTCAAGCGATTTGAATGTTGATTATAAAGAATTAGGCTTAGAAATATTTAAAGCAAAAGCTCAAATTTCAAAAAAAACAACAGATGAAATAATAAAAAACGATTTCAAGGATTTTGATTTTAATGGAAAAAAATTTGGCATAGGACAAATTGAACTGCCTTCTTTAGATGAAATAAAGCCTAAGTATTCTGATTTAATAAAAAAAACTAATGAATTAAAACAAAAAGAAAATTATCATACAATTTTATTAATGATAACTGACATAATTAAAGAAGGTTCTGTTTTTTTAGTATTAAGCGAGGAAGAGAAAAAAATTGCAGATATCTTTAAAACAAAAATAGATAATAATTTAACAGAATTTTTGCCTGGAATTTTGTCAAGAAAAAAGCAAGTTGCTTCTAAGCTTGCGGAAAATTTTTAATTTTTTTTCTTCTAATTGTTATAATCTAATGTTTTAAAAAATATTATAAAAAAATTTTTAAACTTAATTTATTATATTTTTTTTATGGCTGAAATTCCTTGGTTTGTTTGGATAGCAGTTGGTGTTTTTGTGGGCATAACTTCATTTTTTATGGGTTTTTTAAAACCAGTTACATATAATGCTTTTTTTCAATTAATGTTTTTTGTTTCATTAGGGATGATTATTTATGGCTATGTTAAAATGAAGTTAAAAGAAAAATGGTTTAATGAGGAATTAGAAAGAAGAAAAAATTTAAGAGGCGAAAGAGAAATAGAAATTGACATAGATGATTTTAGGAACAGGCAGAATAGAACAAATCAAGTAAATAATTCAAGAAATTTTTCTTATAATAATCAACTTTCTAGAAATACAGGCAATTTTCAGCAAAATCAAATTAATCCAACACATTATGGAACACCAAGAACACATAGTTCAGTTAATAATCAAAATAAGAGATGCCCAAATTGCGGAACACCTTTATTAAAAGAACATAAAGTTTGTCCTATTTGTAATTCAAGAGTTTAATTTTTTCTTTTTATTTATTATTTATTAAGAGACCTCTTTAATTTTAGTTTTTATTTTTTTTGACAATTTTACTATAATATTATGAGTTAGCTTTATAAATAGTAATTAAATAAAATATACTATTATATAAAAAAATATATTAGTATATTATTTTAATTTAAAACTTCCACTAAAACAATGATTGCAGATTATTAAATTAAAAAGTAAAAAATTTTAGAAATCTTTTTTTATGTTTTTTATTTCTTTTTTTTTATGAATGAAAAACAAAAAAAAATTTTTGATTTATTAAAAAAAAATTATGTTTATGCAAAAATATCTTTGAATTATTCTAATGAATTGGAATTATTAATTGCAGTTATTTTATCTGCTCAATGCACTGACGAAAGAGTCAATATTGTGACAAAAGAGCTTTTTAAAAAATACAAAAAACCAGAGGATTATGCATATTCAGATATTAATGAATTAAAGAGATATATAAAAAGCACTGGCTTCTATAATTCAAAAGCAAAATACATAAAAGAAACTTGTAAAATAATTGTTGAAAAACATAATGGAAAAGTTCCTAACACAATGACTGAATTATTAAAACTGCCTGGTGTTGCAAGAAAAACAGCAAACATAGTTTTATCAAATGCCTTTAACATAAATGAAGGCATTGCAGTTGATACCCATGTTAAAAGGCTTTCTTACAGGTTTGGATTAACAAAAAACAAACAGCCAGAAAAAATAGAACAGGACTTAATGAAAATATTTTCAAAATCAGAATGGAACAAAGTAACTTATTACTTAATAGAGCATGGCAGAAAAATATGCCAAGATAGAAAACCTAAATGCGAGACTTGTTTTTTAAATAAGATCTGTGCTAAAAATTTATAAAAAAAGTCAGTAATTTATTTTTTAAAAAATAAAATTTTTTTTTAATAATATAAAATATCTATTACTAATGAACAAAAGTGTTCATTTATAATGAATAAATTTATATATCTGCTTTCTATTTTATTTTTTATGATATTAAAAGATAGCTTAAAAAAAATATTAGACTCTCAAAAGAATATAATTTTAAACAACAAAAATACTATAAAAAGAGATTTTAATATTAAAGATAGTAGTAAATTTGCTATTATTATTACAGGAATTAGAAGATGTGGAAAAAGCACATTCTTAATGCAAAAAATAAATGAATTAGATTCATATAATTATCTAAATTTTGAAGATTCAAGACTTGTTGATTTTGAATTATTTGATTTTGAAAAATTAGAAGAACTTTTTAAAGAAAAAAACAAAAATAATTCAATTTATTTTTTTGATGAAATTCAAAATGTAAATAAATGGGAAATATTTATAAGAGAAAAAATAAATGAAGGTAAAAAAATTTTTTTAACAGGTTCTAATTCCAGATTGCTAAGCAAAGAATTAGGAACAAGATTAACAGGCAGATATCTTAATTATGAGCTATTTCCTTTTAGTTTTAATGAATTTTCAAAATTTTTTAAAAAAGAAAAAAATAAAACCTTATTTTTAGATTATCTTGAAAAAGGAGGTTTTCCAGAATACTTAAAAACAAATAATCCTCAAATTCTTACAACCTTATTTGAAGATATACTAATAAGGGATATTATAGTAAGATATAAAATAAGGGATGAGAAAATATTAAAACAATTGGCAATTTATTTAATCTCTAATATTGGAAAGGTAATTTCATTTAATTCATTAAAAAAAATTTTTGAAGTAGGCTCAACAAACACAATTTTATCATATATTAGCTTTATGGAAAATACTTATCTATTTTTTTTAGTTAATAAGTTTGATTTTTCTTATAAAAAACAACTTATTGCTCCTAAAAAAATTTATTGTGTTGATAATGCACTTGTAAAAAATATTGGATTATCATTTAATGAAGATAAAGGTAGATTATTAGAAAATTTAATTTTTTTATTTTTACGGAGAAATTATAAAGAAATATATTATTATAAAGGAAATAAAGAATGTGATTTTTTAATAGGTGAAAAAAATAAGATAACAAAAGTTATTCAAGTTTGTTATGAATTAAATAATGACAATTTAGAAAGAGAATACACAGGCTTATTAGAAGCTATGACTTTATTAAAATTAAAAGAAGGTTTAATAATAACCTTAGAACAGGAAGATTTAATAATAAAAGAAAATAAAAAAATAAAAATTATTCCCGCATGGAAATTTTTAAATTAATAAATTTTTAATTTTTTTAAACCTTTTCAATAGCCATGTTTTGAGCCATAATATAATTATCAGCCAATAAACCCCAATCAGCTGTATCAGCCAATCTTTTTGCCCTTATTTTATTTTCAATTCTTTCTTGTTTATTTAATAAAGCAAAATTATACATTATTTCTGTTAATGAATTAACTACTTCATTATCAGATCTTTTTAATCTTTCTACTACATAAATACCTTGATTTTTGCTTTTGTCTTTTATTTTTTTAATATACATTCCAAAACCAGATAAATCTGTTGTTATTGAAGCAATTCCTAAAGCTCCTGTTTCCAAGGGTGTATAGCCCCAAGGCTCATAATATGATGGAAAAACACCTAAATGGCTTGCTGTTATAGACTCATAATAATTTAAATCCAATAATTGGTCTGCTCCTGTCAAATAAATTGGATAAAATATTATTTTTACTCTGTCTTCTGGCTTATTAGTTAAATCATTTCTCTTGCATTCATTTAAAATTGCATCATTCTCCTCGTTATATAAATTATGTGTTGATAAAGGTGGCAAGCCGTTTCTTTTAAATCTTGATAATTTTCTTTCTAATTCTATTTTATTTTGCTTTCCTATTAAAAAATCATTTGTGTAATCTTTTTTTGAAATTAAAGCATAAATTAATCTGTCTTTTAGTTCATCAATGTCATCATCAATTGTTTCTTTTATGTCATTATAAAAAGTTTCATTTTCTAGGATTTCTTTTTTAATATCTTTCACACCAGCTGGAACAAAAATAAAAGCCACAATAGTTTTTTTAGATAATATCTCTTTTAATTTTTGATTAACTTTTCCTAATGCTTTAATAAAAACATCAATGCCTTTATCATGGAATTCATATCTACCTGCTAAAAAATAAAATAAGGTTTCATCTAAATCAAATTGATAATAAGGAAAAAAATAGGAAGTTACAAATTTTCTCATTTTTCCTTTTAATAATTTATGTTTTATAGAGGCATCCTCAAAAGTAGGAAAACTTTCAACATCTAGTCCATTAGGCAACAAAACATCTGGTTTTTTTCCTAAAAAATAAGTAGCCTCAATCCCTGTAATTTCAGAAACTGTTGTAAATGCATCAGAATTATTAGCACAAGCTTTTTCTGTTAAATGCTTTGCTTGAATTCCGTATTTATATGCTTGTTCATCAGGATTTATTTTATCTAAAACATCATATAAATCAACATGGTTTGTTGCTAATGTTCTGCCTAACATTGTTGCATGTGTTGTAAAAACTGTTCCAATTTTAATTTTTTTAGACTTTAAATAAAGTATTGTGCCTCCGGCAAGCCATTCATGGCAATGAGCCACAATTTTTTTGCTTCCTAAATTATTTTTTATTTCCTCTAAAAGAGAGCCAACTGCTGTTGCCCATAACAAAGGCTCATCATAATCATGATATTGAGTATTTAATGAATCAATTTTATACAAAAACCAGTTTTGTGTTTTTATTTCATTCAATTTATAAGTAAAATCACTATAATCAACTAATATTGTGTTTGGCTCTCCCTCAATAGTCCAAGAGCCGAAATGGCATTTTATTCCTTGCTTATGCAATTTTTCAAAAATATCTTTTAAAAAATCAGGAGCTATTTTTTCTTTAAAATCATCATATTTATTTTTTTCAGGAAAAAAAGGCCCGATTGCAAAATAATTATCACCATAAACCTTTTTCATAGGCAAAATCTTAGAACTAATTACTGTGAAAATACCGCCTACTTTATTGCAAACTTCCCATGAAATTTCAAATAAATAATCTGCTTTTTTTTCCATTTTTTAAAAAAACACCATTTATCTTAATAAAATCTTAGATAATACAAATCCAATTAAAATGCCTATTGCCATTCCATACATAAATTCTTTTGCCATTTCCCAAGCAAAATGCTTCCATAAAAATTCATGGCCATATTTTTCATCATGCTTTATTGTTTCTTTTAAAAGTTCTTTTTTCTTTTCTTGATAATCTTTTAATTCTTCTGAATTTTCTTTTTCACTATCTTTAATTTCAGTAATTTTTATATTTTCTTCATTTTTGTTCTCTTCTGTTTTTTCATTTTCCTTATTATTTTTTTCTTTATCTATTTCAGTTTTTATTTCAGTTTTTATTTCTTTTTTTTCGCTCTGTTCTTTTTTTGTTTCTTGCTTTATTTCTTG
>JAWBPL010000025.1:0-8714 GCA_038825025.1 Candidatus Woesearchaeota archaeon
ATTTAAATTTATTGATTTTAAAATATTATTAATTAATAAATATTTTTAAAAATATAATCTTATTTAAAATTTTAGTTTAAATAAATTAAGTTTAAATAAATTATTTTTTACTTTTTCCTATTTTCATTACAACTTCTGGCAATCCAGTTCCAACTGGAACAGGTTGATTAATCATAACATTTTCAACAACACTATTTAATGGATCAACTTCACCAACTAATGCAGCATCAACCATATGCTTAATAGGAGTTTCAAATGATGCTCTTGCTAAAACTGATCCTTTATCACTAACAACACCATATCTTGTAATGCCCCTTACTCTGCCTGAAAAAGTCATTATATCTGCAACTAACATAATATGCCTTATATCAACATTTAATCCTTGATTTTCTATAACTTTATATACTTCATTAATAATTGCTTGCCTTGCTGCTTCAATTCCTAAAACTTCTTCAATTTCAAAAACATTGTTTGTTGTTGTTCTTGTTTTATCAACAAAATCCTTTTCTAAAACTTCTTTTAAATTAGAGCCTGCTGTTATTATAACAAATTCATTTTCTCTTTTAACAGGCAATACTTGAGTTATTCCCCTTATTCCTGAAACATAAATATCTTTTATTCTCTCTTTTAATTTATAGAATTCTGATAAATTTTCTATTGCTTCTTTTGCTTTCATTGTTAAAACAAAATCTTTTTCTTTTATTGTAAATCCTTTTATGTTTTTTTCTAATATTTTAATTAATGATTCAATTTTCATATTAACTCTTTTTACTTTATTTTCATCTAAATTAATAGTAATTACTGCTTCTGTTATATCTAAACTAATTTCTTTAATAAAATCCTTGAATTGTGTCTGTTTTATTGATTCAGCAATATTTTTTATATTTTCTCCTTTTGAATAGGGCTCTTTTAAATAAATTTCCATCATTGGTGTGCTAATATTTCTTCTGCCGTCTAATATTTCAATGATTCTTGGCAAACCTACTGTAACATTAAATTCAGATACACCTGCAAAATGAAAAGTGTTTAAAGTCATTTGTGTTCCTGGCTCTCCAATTGATTGTGAGCTTACTAATCCAACTGATTCACCTGGCTCAACTATGGATTTTTTATATTCATCATAAACTAATTCCATTATTTTTTTTACTTTTGCTTTATTTACTTTTTCAGGCAAGTTAGATTTAACATCCTCTATTAATTTTAAAGGTATTTTGTCTTCATATTCTTTGAAAACATCATCATATTTTTCTTCCATTTTTTCACCTGTGATTTTTAATTAGGATCTTTAAGTGATTTTTTTAATTTTTTTCCTCAACAACACTATCAATAATTCTTTTTACATTTATTTTTCCAGCTTCGGATTTTGAAACATCAACACCATCTTCTCCAAACTGGAATTGGACTATTTTTTTAGATGCATTTCTAACTGTATGATCATATTCCACTTTTAAATCCTGTAATGCATTTGCCAATCTTCTATATAAATAACCAGATTTTGGAGTTCTTAAAGCTGTATCCATTAATGAGTCTCTTCCTGTCATACCCATAAAGAAAAACTCTGCTGGATGCATTCCTTTTCTGAAACTTGTTTTAATAAAACCTCTGGCATCTGCACTTAAATCATTTCTTTTAAAGCATGATAAAGTTCTATTTTTATAGCCTCTTTCAATTCTTTTTCCTCTTAATGCTTGTTGTCCTACTACAGCAGCCATCTGAGCTAAATTAACTATATTGCCTCTTGCTCCTGAGAGAGACATAATTAATGTATTTTTTGTTTTATCTAATGATTTTGAAATAACTCTACCTGCATCATTTCTTGCTTTGTTTAGTGTTTCTAATATTTTTAATTCTAATGTTTCTGCTGTTGTTCTGCCAGGATAAGTATCTAATTCTCCTTTTTCATAGGTTTGAATTAATTCATTTACTTTTATTTCTGCATTTTTTAATATGTTTTCAATTTCATTTTTACTTTCTTCATTTAAATCTGTGTCTGAAAATGGTGCTGAAAATCCATAAACAAACAATGTTTTAACACCGAGCCTAAACATTTGTCCTAATATTTCAATTGCTCTTTTACTGCCATATTTTTTATGTAATGTTCTAATCATTAAACCAGAGCCACTGCCTAAATTTGCAGAATCCATAAATCCTTCTACTAATTTTCCTTTTTCAATAACTACTTTTGTTCCGTCTTTTGCTTTTCCAACAAAATCAAAGTCTTTTGGAAGCAAAACACTAAATACTTCAGAGCCTGTAACTTTTTCTTTTTTTGGCAAATCTTCAAAATTTTCTACACCTATGCTTGCTAATAATTCTATTGCTTCTTTTCTTGGCATTTCTAGGTTTTTTGTTAAAACATAATTACCAGCAATACTATCATGATTACAAGCAATAATTCCTAAACCATATCTTGGGCTTATTAATTGTTTTTCAACTTCCATTAAAATTTCAGCTTCTGCTCTTGCTTCTTCTGTCTGTGGAATATGCAAATTCATTTCGTCCCCGTCAAAGTCTGCATTATAAGGAGCACACACAGATGGATTTAATCTGAATGTTAAGCCTGGCAAAACTTTTATTCTGTGAGCCATCATACTCATTCTATGCAATGAAGGCTGTCTGTTAAATATAGCAATATCTCCATCTATTAAATGCCTTTCAACTATATAGCCAATTTGCAATTCTTCTAATAATTGTTCTTTTGTGTCATCTGTAATTTTTTTCTTTTTTCCATCTGGCCTTGAAATATAATTTGCTCCTGGATATTGTCTTGGGCCTTTTTTAACATATTCTTTTAAATATTCAAAATTCCATTCAGTTATTCTTTCAGGAACTGTTAATTTCATTGCAACAAATCTTGGAACACCTACTTCATCAATATCAATCATTGAATCAGGGCTAATAACAGTTCTGCTTGAAAAGTTTGTTCTTTTTCCTGCTAAATTATGCCTTATTCTACCTTCTTTGCTTTTTATTCTTTCAGTTAATGTTTTTAATGGCTGCCCGCTTCTATGTCTTGCTGGCGGCAATTGTGCAACATTATTATCAAAAAAAGTTGTGATGTGATATTGCAATAGATCCCATAAATCTTCAATTATAATTTCTGGTGCTCCAGCATTAATATTTTCAAATAATCTTTGGTTTATTCTAACAACATCGCCTAATTTATGTGTTAAGTCATCTTCGCTTCTTTCACCAGATTCTAATGTAATAGAAGGCCTCATTGTTACAGGTGGAATAGGAAGCAAAGTTAAAACAGCCCATTCAGGCCTAAACACATTTGGATTATAGCCAAATAATTTTAAATCATCATTTGTTATTTTTTCTAATCTTGTCCTAACTTCAATAGGTGATAATCTTTTTTCACCTTCATAAAAATTAGATGGCTTTTCAAACTTAACTTTTTCAAGTTTAGCATTACAATGAGGGCATTTTGTTATTTGTTTTGATTGCATAATTATTTCTTTCATCAATATTTTTTGAAATCTTTTTTTGCCTTTTTTTTCTAATTTTCTTTCATTCTTTTTTATTTCTTCTTCAGAAATTAAAATTCTGCCGCATTCTTTACAAGTGCATTTCAACAAATCATTTATAATTTTTATATATTTTATATGTATTACTGGCCTTGCTAATTCAATATAACCAAAATGCCCAGTACATTCTTTTAATTTTGATCCGCATGTTTTACATTTTAAACCTGGATCAATAACTCCTAATCTTGTGTCCATTAAGCCGCCATCAACAGGATAACCTTCTTTATCATAAAGCTCAGGAGTAACAATTTTAGCAGCAGCCATTTCTTTAATCATTTTTGGAGATAATACACCAAATTTTATTGCATCTATTTTTTTATAAACATAAATTTCTTCATCCATTTTTTCACCTTTTAATTTTTTCAAGGAAATATGAACTTAATAAATAATTTAATAAACAAATAACACTCATATAATTATACTATTAAATTAAATATTAATTAAATTATTAATAGTAAATTAATTAAAACTTATCTTTTAACATTAATTTAGGATAAATTCCCAAAGATTTTAATTCATCTAGCAATAGTTTAAATGCATAACTCATTTCAACATTTGAAACAGCAGCATTTTCACCGCATAAAGGACAATAACTTCTGTTTTTGTGCTCATCATGTATTGCTGTTAATCCGCATTCTTCGCAAATAGGAACTATTGTTCTGTCTGAATCAAATCTTTCTTTTAACAACATTGAAGCTCCATGTGAAACAAAAGTATCTTTCTCCATTTCTCCTAATCTTAAACCACCTTCTTTTGCTCTACCTTCTGTTGGTTGCCTTGTTAATAATTGTACAGGACCTCTAGCTCTTGCATGAACTTTGTTTGCAACCATATGTTTTAATTTTTGATAATACATATTGCCAACATAAATTTGTGCTTTCATCATTTGTCCAGTTCTGCCATTATAGAATGTTTCTGTTCCGCTTTCTCTAAATCCTAGTTTTGCTAATTCTTTTCTTAAATCTTCATGGCTTTCTGCTTCAAAAGAAGTTCCATCTACATATCTACCTGCTAAAGATCCAACTTTGCCACCTAATAATTCTATTAAATGAGCAATAGTCATTCTTGATGGGATACCATGAGGATTAAAAATCATATCTGGAACAATACCTGATGCTGAAAATGGCATATCTGCTTGATCAACAATTAAGCCAACAACTCCTTTTTGTCCATGCCTTGATGTAAATTTATCTCCTATTTCAGGAATTCTCTGATCTCTTATTCTTGCTTGAACTAATTTATTGCCTTCTTCATTTTCTGTTATTAAAACAAAATCAACAACACCTTTTTCACCATGTTTCATTCCAACTGAACTTTCTCTTCTTGATGTTGTTGCTAAATTGTATTCATCCATGCTGTTTAAAAATCTTGGTGGGCTTGTCTTTCCAATTATGACATCTCCTTCTTCAACAACTGCTTCTGGATAAACAATACCATCGTTTTCTAAAAACCTATAATCTCTTTCGCTTTTGTAGCCTTTAACTTCTTTATCTGGAACAGAAATTTCATCAGTTAAACCACCGGGATATCTTAATTCTTCGCTAATTACTGGCCTATAATAAGTAGATCTTGCTAATCCTCTATCAACTGATGCTCTATTTAAAATTAAAGAATCTTCCATATTGTAGCCATCAAAACTCATTATTGCTAAAACAACATTTTGTCCAGAAGGATGTTTATCGTAATCTGCTGATTTGTGCATTATTGTTTGAACTATAGGAATTTGTGATTCATGCAATAAATTTACATCCATATCCATCCTTAATAAAAAATTTGCAACATAAAAGCCTAATGCCTGTTTTTGGTTTTTACTTCCTGCATTTAATCTTGTGCTTTGATTGAAATTACCATAAGGAACTAAACTTGTACATAAGCCAACAATTGCTAAAGGCAATATCTCCATATGTGTATGTTCAGATGTTAATTCTTCTTCAAAAAAAGCAACTAATGCTTTTTCTTCTTCCATTGCATCTAAATATTCTATAATTCCTTGATTTACTAAATCAGAAAAACTGATTTCGTTTTTTTCTAATTGCTCTAAATGCCTATCTGTTAATAAAGGCTTGCCATTTTTTACAACAATTAATGGTCTTATTGCTCTTCCTTTTGTTGATTCAATAAAAACAGAATTAGATTCTTCTTCATAATAAATGTTTATAGAATAGTGAATTTTACCTTTTCTTCTTTCTTCAATAAAATTTTCTACCAATTTTTTTGGCTCTTCAACATTTCCAATAAATTTTCCGTTTAAAAAAACTTCTGCCATTTTATCACCATGAACAATTTTTCTAAATTTTTTTTAATTTTTTATGAGTTATTTTTTATAATTAGTTAATATAAAATAAGGATTTATTATTTTTTTATTTATCATTCTTTTATTTATGATTATTTTATTCTTTTATTTGTATAATTTAACACCAGTGCTTTTTAAAAACTTTATAACTTGTTCTTCATTTTGCTCTTGGCTGATTGCTGTTAATAATGCTAAATTTTTTCTTAATCCAATGTTAGTTCCTTCTGGTGTTTCAATAGGACATAATCTACCTAAATGTGTGCTATGCAATGCTCTTGCTTCAAAATTTTCTTGGCTTGCTGATAATGGGCTAACAACTCTTTGTAAATGGCTTAAAGTTTCTAAATGATTTAATCTTTGCATTCTTTGAGCAATTCCTTTTCTGCCGCCGACCCAATTTCCTGTTGCCATTGAGCTGTAAATTCTTTGAGTTAATAATTTATCTCTGATAATTACTTTTAAAGAAGGAAATTTTCCTCTTTTTACAATTCTCTGAAAATTATATAGCATATCCCCTATTAAGATTTTTAAATTTACTCTGAATAAATCAGCTAATAATATGCCTGATAATTTTAATCTTTTATTTGCATAATGGTCTTTATCATCTAAATTTAATTTGCCATTAGAAACAGCTAAATATCTATTTAATAATTTACATAAATTATATGCTTTGTAAATTCTATCTTCAACTTGTGTTCCTAAATGAGGCAAGAAATATTTATCTAAAATTTCTTTTGTTCTTTCAATTCTGATTTCTCTTGCTTGAGTTATTCCTATTTTTTTTGCTATAAAGTCTAAAGCTTCTTCTTCGTTTTTTATATTAACAAAGTCTAATAAATTTATGAATATTTGATCTTTATATTCAGTTCCTATGAAATTTAAAATATCCTCGTCTTTTAATAAGCCCAATGCTTTCAAAACAATAACTATTGGAACTCTTTTAACTCTTGTAAAGGTTAAATAAAAAATATCATCTTTCATCTTTTCTATTGTATGTGGTATTTTATAAGCTCCTTGCTCGCTAAATAGTTTTCCTACAAATTTGCTTGGGCCAATTGTTGTTTGTTCAACCAGCATTTTATTTGGAGCTAAATCCTCAACATTTATTAAAACTTTTTCTGTTCCATTTATTATAAAATAGCCGCCAGGGTCATCTGGATCTTCGCCTTTTTCAATTAATTCCTTTGCAGTTAAACCTTTTAAATGGCAGGAATTTGATTTTAACATTATTGGAAAATTTCCAACTTGTGCAACAAAAGATTCTCTCTGAATGCCATCAACATAAGCACATATTTCAATAGATAATGGTGCAGAATAAGATAATTTTCTCAATCTTGCTTCTATTGGAAAAATATCTCTTTTTGAACCGTCTGCTTCTGTTATAGTTGGCTTTCCAATTGTTACTTTGCCTAATTTAATTTTATATTCGTCTATTGTGTGAGGTATAATTGTTGGCAAAATTGTTGCATTTTCTTCAATTATTTTTTGCAATTCAAATTCTATAAAATTATTAAAAGACTCTATATCAGAATGAACTAAGGAATTTTCTGAAAAGTATTTTTTTATAATAATATCATTTTTATTCATTTTACAACCCTCCTGTAAAATATTGCATCTTTTGCTGTTGGGCTTTTTCTTACTATTTTAATTATATCATCAACTTCAGGATCCAAATGCCTTATTGAAGGATCTTTTATAGAAATTTTAGGCAATTCTTTTGTTGTTATTTTGTATTTTTCAAGAAGTTCTGTTTTTTCTTTTTCATTTAACTTTGTATGTTTTGGAACTAGAAAATGTTGGCTTATATCAAATTCTTTTTCTGCTATAATAATCACCCTGGGTTTTTAAATAAAAATGTGGGCTGGACGAGATTCGAACTCGCGACCACCTCATTAAAAGTGAGGTGCTCTACCAAGCTGAGCTACCAGCCCATAAACCGCCCAAGCCGAGATTCGAACTCGGGTCAGACCCGTGACAGGGGTCTATGATAGGCCACTACACTACTTGGGCTTTTTTATGCAATATAAAAACAATCTTATTTTTAAGATTATAGATTTATCTACTAAAAAAGGTTTTTAGTAGAAAAAAATATATTGCATAAATTTCTTGGAAATTTTAGCCATTTATAAAGATTTCTGATTAAATTTTGTTTTTATTTCAAAAGTTATTTTTTATGGTTATTTTAAATTAGATAAATCGATTAAAAAAGATAAACTTAATTTAAAATATAAATAAATAACAAAATTTTATAAAACAATTTTTTTTTTATTTGATTATGGAAATAATATCTGATTTGCATTTGCATTCTAAATATTCAAGAGCATGCTCTAAAGATTTGAATATTGAAAATATGGAGAAATATGCAAAAATAAAAGGCATTAATTTAATGGGAACTGGAGATTTTCAACATCCAAAATGGCAGAAAGAATTAAAAGAAACTTTAATTGAAGATGAAACAGGAATTTTAAGAACAAAAAATAATTTTCCTTTTATTTTAACAAGTGAAATTTCTTTAATCTATAGCCAAAATGGAAAAGGAAGAAAGATTCATAATATTATCTGGGCTAAAAATTTTGATGTTGCTGAGCAAGTTTCAGAAGCATTGTTAAAAAAAGGCAGAATTGATTATGATGGCAGGCCTATTTTTGGACTTTCTTGCCCAGAATTTACTGAATTAATGAAAGAGATAGACGATAAAATTGAAATTATCCCTGCTCATGTCTGGACTCCTTGGTTTGGTTTATTTGGAAGTAATGGTGGCTTTAATTCAGTTGAAGAAGCTTTTCAAGAAAAAGCAAATAAAATTTATGCATTAGAAACTGGCTTATCTAGTGATCCTGAGATGAATTGGAGGCTTTCTAAATTAGATAAATATTCATTAGTTAGTTTTT
>JAWBPL010000026.1:0-8516 GCA_038825025.1 Candidatus Woesearchaeota archaeon
ATTAAAAGCGATAAAGAAATATTGGCTTTTCCTTTATTGGCAAGCTTTTTTTCAATTTTGTTTTTTTTAACAATGGCTGTTCCTTTTTTATTAACAGATATTATGAGAGAGCAATTGCAAGGCTATGGTGATTTTTTAATTTATGTTTTAGTTTTTATTTTTTATTTAGGCACAAGTTTTATAGCTACTTTTTTTAATGTCGCTGTTGTTTATTGTGCAAAAAAAAGGTTTGAAGGCAAAGACCCTACATTTACGGAAGGATTGAAAGAAGCATTTAAAAGAATACATTTGATTTTTTTATGGTCTTTAGTTTCAGCAACTGTTGGCTTGATTTTAAGAATTCTAGAAGATGCTGTCAGAAGAAGTAAACAAAATGATTTAGCAAAAATGTTTTTTAATTTAATTATTGGCTTAATAGGAACAGCCTGGTCTATTGTAAGCATTTTTGTTATTCCAGCTATTGTATTTGACAATGTAGGACCTTTTCAAGCTATAAAAAACAGTGTTCATGCAATAAAAAAAACATGGGGAGAATCTTTAATAAGACATTATGGGTTAGGCTTTGCAGAAATGATTTTTGTTTTGCTTGGTTTAGTAATTTTAATTCCTGGAATTTTTTTATTAAATATTATGTGGCAATTAAGTTTAGGATTAATTATATTGTTTGTAATTTATGAAGTCATAGTCTTTTTAGTTTTTAGTGCAGCAAACACAATATTTAACACTGCTTTGTATATGTATGCAAAAGGTAATAATGTGAAACTTTTTGGTGAGGAAACATTAAAACATGCTTTTAAAAGCGAAAAAATATCAAATATATAATTAAAAAAATATTTAAAAAAACTAGTAAGCCAATGAAGAAACTTAATATATCCTTTTTAGGATAAAGAGAGTTAGCTGAGGCCTAGAATTTTATTTATCATATTTAGCAATTTATTGCAATTTTATTTTTTTAATAAAAAAAGAGGTAAAATGCCATTAAAAGAATTTAAAGCAAAGTTATTGCCTGAATTAAAAGAAATAAATTTATTTTTAAAAAGAAACTTGCTTTCAAGTTCTTTATCAGGTGAAATGATCTCTTCTTTAAAAGGAAGAGGCATTGAATTTGAGGATTATAGAGATTATTCTGTGGAAGATGATGCTTCAAGAATTGATTGGATTGCTTCAAAAAGATCTCAAAGAACATTAGTTAGAGAATATAAGTTAGAAGTTAATTTCAAAGTTTTTTTTTTAATTGATGTTAGCGAAAGCATGTTATTTGGCAGCACAAAATTATTAAAATGCGAATATGCTGCCCAAGTAGCATGCACTTTTTTTTATGGATTAATACAAAGCGGAAATTCAATAGGATATGGCTTATTTAATGAAAATCTTGTTAAAATATCTCTTCCAGAAATGGGCAAAAAAAAATTTTACAATTTTACAAAAGATATAAGCAACCCTTTAATTTACGGTGAAAACAAAAATATTGGAAAAGCAATACAAAGTGCAATGAAATTTGTTGAAAAAAAATCTTTATTCATAATAATAAGCGATTTTATATTGCCTGATGAATCATGGATAGAATTTTTAAAAATATTGGCAACAAAAAACGAAGTAATTGGCATTTCTATTAGGGATCCTAGAGATTATGAATTAATTGATGTTGGTAATATGATATTAGAAGATCCTTTTAGCAACGATAAAATTTATATTAACACAAAAGATTATTCAAAACTATATAAAGAATATAATGAAAAAAATTTAAGATTTATTAAAAGTGCTTTTACAAATAATAAATCTAGTTTTTTGGAATTAAAAACAACAGATAATTATCTAAATAAAATGGTTGAATTTTTTAGAAGTAAAGGAATTAGGTGGAGATAAAAAGTAAAAAATAAAAATTCTAAAAGATCTAATGATTTTAGAATAAAAATCAAAAGAAAAAAAATTAAAAAATAATAGCAAAAAATGGAAATAATAATAAAAGAACCACTATATTTATTATTCTTATTATTTATACCCATAATGGTTTTCTTGCACTATTATTTTTTTGAGCATATAAAACAAAAGGCAATGAAATTTTCAAATTTTTCAGCAATGAAAAGAGTTACAGGCACAAAATTAATCACAAAAAATAATTTACAGCTTATATTAAGAATACTTATTTTTATTATATTTATTTTAAGTTTAAGCCAGCCCTTTTTGTTTATTGAAAAAGAAGTTTCAGAAGCAGATTTTGTTATAGCAATAGACATTTCAGCAAGCATGTTAAGTGACGATGTAAAGCCAGATAGATTAACTGTTGCTAAAGAATCTGCCTCTATTTTTATTGATTCTGTTGATGAAGCAAATTTTGGTTTGGTAGCTTTTTCAGGAGTTTCTTTTATAAAAGCTAAATTAACAAATGATAAAATAAAATTAAAGCAATTATTACAAGATTTAAATGTAGAGCTTTCTGGCGGCACAGATATTGGCTCTGCATTAATTAACTCAATAAATATTTTAGAAAATAATTTAGAAAATAATAATCAAGAAAGAGGAAAAGTTATAATTTTAATTACAGATGGCAGTGATACTTCTGGAAGCTTTATTGAAGAAAGTATTGATAGTGCTTTAGATTATGTTAAAAAAAGCAAAGTAATAGTTCATACTATTGGAATTGGAACGGGTTTAGGAAAAAGTTATGTTGATTTAAACCCAATATATGATAAAAGCACCTTAGAAAAAATTGCAGAATCAACAGGCGGTACTTTTTATGAAGTAAAAAGTACTTCTGAAATAACAAGTGCTTTTAAGGAAATAAAAATAAACAAAATAAAAGCAAATGTTCCTTATGAATTAAAAAATAATTTATTTATACTTGGACTTATTTTATTATTTTTTGAATGGTTTTTATTAAACACAAGGTTTAGAGCATTACCCTAAATGAACAATACTAAAAAAAATAAAAAACAGAATAATATAAAAATAAAAGAATGAAAAAAAAAGCACAATTAAATAATAGCATGCTTATATTATTGGGAACAATTATATTGGCAATTGTATTTTTTTTAATACTGGCCTTTGCTTATAAAAATTATTTAGATAAAACTTTAGTTAGTGGTTTTAATTAAAATAATTGAAATAAAAAAAATAAAAAATCAAAAAAATTTAGTTAAAATAAAATTTTAAATTAAAATAAAAAAATGATACTAAAAAAAAAATTAAACAAAAATTTAAAAAAAGCAGTAGTAATAGAATCTAGCTTTGCCAGTATTATTTTATTTGTTATTGCCTTGCTTGTCTTGTTATATACAACAGGCATATATAAAGTAATTTTAGTAAAAACAACAGAAGATCTTAAATGTGAGGCTAGCTTTTTAGCAAGTGCTTTATTAAGGCCTTTGGGCACAATTGGAAATCCAAGTGTTGATCCTCAATGTAAAGTTAATAAATACACTGTTGTTTTAAATCAAAAAGAAGATATTGAAAATCAATTTATTTTAAATAAAGATTATGTTTCAAATATTCCAAGCCAAACTTTGGATACTTTTGAAAGAGTTAAAAGATGGAATTCTAATCCTGATTTAAGCGAAGATGTAAAGTATAGTTATTTTGATGATTATTCAAAAGAAGAATTCAGTAATAATGAAAATATAAATTTAGATAACCCAACAAAAGAGCAAAAAGAATATATTAGAGCAAGATATAATTTAGATAAATTGTTTGCAGATGAATTAGCAAGATGCTGGGATATTGTTGGACAAGGAAAATTAGATTTATTTGATAATTGGTTTAGTTTTATTGATTGTAATTCAAATTTAGCTGGAATTCAAGAATGCAAAAACTTACAAGATTGGGTTTCTTTTACAAAAAGCGGAAAATTAAAACCAACAGCAAGTTTTTGTGTTTTATGTTCTAGAATAAAGTTTGATGATGAATTAAAAAAATTTAAAGGAGTAAAAAATAATAAATATGATTCATTAGCAAGATGGTTGGCTAACAATCCTGTTTCAGTAGGAAATAAAAAAAGTTATTATGATTATGTTTATAATACAGATTCTTATTTTTTAAAAGCTTATCCAGAGTATTCAACAGATAAGGCTTATGCTGTTGTTTTTTCAAGAATAAATACAAACACAAAAGCAGTTGCTACTGGAGCTTCATTAACAGGAGTAGGAGCAGCAATTTTAACTTTTTCAACAGGTGGAAGTGCAACAGCAGCCTTAAGTGCTGGAGGTGCAACATTAGGAACAACAGGCGGTTTAGGTTTAATTATACAAAATAAAAAAGAGCCTGATGTTTATTATGCAAACAGGCTAATGTTAATTCCTTATGAAGATATATCAAAAGAATGTGATTTTTTAGTTGCCTCAGATATATAAATTTTAATGTGATACTTTTTAATGTGATAAAAAATGAAAAAACTAAAAAGTAAAAAAAGCGAATTGACAATAGAAACTGTTGGCATAATATTATTAGTTTTAGGTTTAATTTTAGTTGGTATTTTAATTATAGTAGGAAATAAAAACAGCATAGAAAAAATCCTAAATTTTTTTAGTAATTTAAGAAGATAAAATATAAGATAAAATATAAATTATATAAATTTTAATCTCCCAAAAAAATGAAAAAAATTTTTAATAAAAAAGCCTTAGCATTAAATTATGTTGTTTTAATTTTATTAACTTTATTTGTTGTAATTTTTGGTTATTCTTTTTTGTCTAATTTAAATAGATATTCAAAAGAGGCAAGAGACAAAATTTGGCCTGAATTAGGCGATTTTCAGCCGACTATTTTTGAACCAACAAAGCCAGAAGAAGTTGCAATAGATAATTCTATAAAAGCCTTAATCTGTAGTATAAAAGCAACAATAGAATTAGATAAAAAAAAAATAGATTCTGAAAAAAAATTTTCCGAAACATATAATAAAAAATTTTTAGATTCTGTTTGCAGTGATTTAAAAGCAAGCAAAGTTTCCCAAGATGATTTAGTTAATTATTTGAATGATGAAAACCAGCATACAGGAAAATTATGCACAGATAATTTAGGTGTTTGTGTTTTTAGAGAAAACAAACCTGTTGATAAAGGAGCGAAATTTTTTTATGATAAAGCCTATTATAATGAAAATAATAAAGAAACTTGTCCTAAAGAAATGCCTTATTGCCAAATGATTTGTTCTAATGGCTATTCCTTTGGCTCATCTTGTGTTCCTGGAAAAAAAGAATGCTCTGGCTTAACAAATGATTATGCTAGCTATTGTTTAGCTTCTGGAATTTCTTGCCAAATGGATTGTTCTCCTGGATTTTTAAATTTTGGCAGTTGTGTTGAAGATAAACAAAAAAATTTAATTAAATGTGATGCTAAGAAAAAAGATATTTTAGAAGAATTAAAATTAATTGCAAAACAAAATCAAATAATGCAAGGAAAAGATTGCACAGATGGAAAAGCCTATGGCTCAAGTTGTGTAAAATGCTCTTATGATGTTAATCAAAATTTTAAATGCTATGTTTTAAATTTTAATCTGCCACAAGAGATGAATAATGAAAAGACTTTTTTTGACAAATGGATTGCAGGATTTGGTGATCCAAAGTATATTGTTTTTTATGAATCCTTTCCACAAGGTGAAGAACAATATTGGCAAGCAGATTATTTCTCATTAAGCCCATTAGTTTTATGGGGCGGTGTTATTGCTTCAATAGCTTTGCCAGCTGATTCAGATATAATTGAAAAAGCTATTCTAATGAAAACAGGAAAAGCTTCTTTCTCTGATGTTTTAAAAGAAACAACATCTGGAAAAATTTTAAATTTTTTTAAAAACCAAGCAACAAGAATTAAATCTGGTTTATTTTTAAAATCAATAAAAAACAAGGAATATGTTTATAAAATAGAATTAATACAAAAATCAGTTGATTATTTTGGCGGAAAATTAAATACTTTTAAAGAATATGGAACTATTGATAGCAGCCAGTTTATTCCAATATTAAAAAAATATATAGATGATTCTGGAAAAATAACAAATGAACAAGGCTTAATAAATGATTTAACTGAAAATATAGAAAAACAATGGCTTAAAACAAGTTCTTTTAATGAAGATATTATAAAAACAGAAGCAAAAAAATATAGTGAAATTTTAATGCAAGATTCTATAAAGCCGATTTTTTCAAGTTCATTAGATGTTGCAAAAGCAAGAATAGCAAGAAATTTTGACATTCCTATAAATATTTTATTTAAAAAGGGAACATTAGATGAAAAAGCTTTAGATGCATTTTTAGAAAACAGCATTAAAAAAGGCGAAGACTTAACTTATATTATAAAAAGCGGTGTTTTGAAAAATGATATAAATATACAAGATTATTTAAGAAAATTAAATTTAGCTTTGGAAGAAAATTTAGAAACTTCAGAAAAAGATAAAATAATTAAAGAAATTATAGAAAATTTAGAAAAAAGAATTTCTTTTGGAAAACCCTTAATAGAAAAATATGGCGAAGATATATTAACAAAAACACCCTTTGGCTATCTTGTTGATACAAAAGTTATAGAAAATAAATTCTTAAAAATTGGTTTAAGCTCAATTAATACTGAAAAAAGAGCCTTCACTTTATTAATAATTAATTGGCTTGCTGATTTGATTGACAGCCAAAACCAGAAATTTATGCCACATGGTTTAAACACAATTGTTGTAAAAACACCAAATATGTTTAATTATGAATTTGAATATGACTTAAAAGATGCTAAACCATATACAATAATCATAAAAACAAAAGGAAAAGAAAATGATGCTTTTAAAAGAATGTATTTTGCAAGCCCATGTAAAGCAGATTTGGAAATTTCAAAAGTAAATTTTTATCAAAAATTAACAACATCTTATTCAGAAAGCAATGTTTTAAATTATGATATTTTTGATTTCGGCTCGGGCTTTACTTTAGTAAAAAAAGGAACAATAGATTATAAACTGCCAAAAAAAGAAAATAAACAGCTAAAGGTTAAAGATATTAGCAATTATAATGAATTTTTAACTGAAATTAAACAAATTAATTTAGAAATAAATTCAGAAACAGAGTTAAGAGAAATTTTTAAAGTTGCTATAAATAAATTTAATGATATAAATAATAATGAAAATAATATTAATGAAAATAATAATGCAAATCTAAAAGAAGCATTAAAAATATTTATTTTATTAACAAAATATTATGATGATTTTTCAAAAGAATATGATGTTTATTCTTATGTTGATTTAATTTTAACAAACCCTGATTTATTTTTAAAAATAGATAGGCAAGAATTAAAAGAAATTGCATTTGAAGAATTGACAGATATAAATGAAAGAGCAACTAATTTTTATAAATATATAAATGATGAAAAATGTAAATCAATACAAGATTATAAAGATAATAATTGTGATGAAATTTTAAATTATTTCATAGAAAGTCCTTTTATAGATTCGCCTTATTATAATTATTTATTAGCTAATTATGATGAAAATTCTTTTGGCGATTTGCTTGGGCTTTATTTTTTAAATGAAGATCTTGCTGTAAATTTTATAAGCAATAAATACAAGGCAGTTTTATTTTATATACATAATCCTTATAATACTAATGATAAAACACAAGAAGAAAAATATGTTTATGATGAATCTAATTCAAAATATCCTTATATGGCTTTAAATAAAGGTTATGGTAATTTTAGAAGCGGAAATGCTTTATTTCCTATACATGAGAAATACAAAACAAAATACATAAATAACAAAAAAATAAAACAATATCCAGATTTCATTACATATTTTAAAGAATATTATCCTATATATAAAAAATTTTTAGAAGATGATAATTTTAATGACGATTCTGATAGTGAATTATTTGATAAAAAATCTTTTTTTGAGGAAAAAGCAAAATATTATTCTGAAAGCAGTTATTTTGTTGCTTTTGATATAAATGATTTAAAAAAATGGCTTGAAATTAGTAAAGAAATAAACAATAGAAAATTATATTCAGATTATAGCATGGCAGTAAAATCAGTAGATAATATTGAATTAAGTAATTCAAATGACATTTCATTAACATCGTTTGGAATAGAAATAAATGCTGTTTTGGATAAAAATGAAAAAAACAATTATTGTTATCAATCATATAATCCTGCTTTAAATAATGTAATTAATGCAGTTACTTTTTCTTCAATGTTTTTAGATGATGTTGCTGGCTCATTAGGAGCAATTGCCTGCTCTCCTTCAACAGCAGGAGCTGTTTTTTGTTATAAAGCAGCTTCAGCAGCCACAAACTTAATAACTAGCCTAGGAATTAATGAATTGCAGAAATTAAGAAAATGGCCTGAGAGAGGGGATATTTAATTATAATTGAAAAACTAATTTTATTATATTAATTTATTATTATATTAAATTATATCAATTATATCAAAATTATATCAATATAAGATCTCCTGTTGCACCGCAATAAAAAAATATTCTTTTTATTGCTAAATTTTTTAAATGCTTTCTTAATATTTTTGCCTGTTTTCTTGCTTTTGTTATTCTATATGAACATTTTACTTCATATAAATAA
>JAWBPL010000027.1:0-8390 GCA_038825025.1 Candidatus Woesearchaeota archaeon
ATTACAAAGTAAAGATGGTTATTGTAATTTTAATGTTAGACAAGGTATTGGTTCGCACTATGTTGATAAGGAAGGAAAATTAAAAGTTAAAGCCATCACTTTAAAAACAATCCTAAAAAAAATAGAAAAAATTGATATAATGAAAATGGATATTGAAGGTTCAGAACTGGATGTTTTAAAAAATGTTGGAAATGAAATAAAAAAAATTGATAAAGCAATAATAGAATGTCATAATAAAAATAGCGATCAAATACAATATATAATGAAAAAAAAGGGTTATGATCTTAAATTAAAAGAAAAAGGAAGATTAATTTATGCTAGACTAATAAAAACTTATAAAAATAAATTAAACTAATTTTAACATTTTTATTAAATTTATTTTATATGCAATTCAACTATATCTTGATCTGATAAAGAATGCTCTAAATTTGTAATCTTTTGCCCTGGATATTTTACTGATTTTCCCCAAATTCTTGCATATCTAAATTTATTTACAAAATCTTTATGGATTTTCAAACAAACATGCCTTAAATTATGTGGCTTTTTTAAAATCAAAGGCTCTTTTAAATCCGCTTCTTTTTTCGGCTGTTTTAAATAGATTCTAAAAAAATCTAATTTTTCAAAGATCTTTTGTTTTAATAATTCTAAATTTTCTTTTTTATTTGCTGATATAAAGACTGCATTTTTATATTCTTTTTTTAATTCTTCTAAATACTCTAAAGGAACCATATCAATCTTATTTATAACTAATAATCCAGGCATATATTTTTTATTTCCTTCAATCACATCAATTAATTGATCTTGATTAATTTTGCTTCTTATTAAGACATCGGCATTAATTATTTTAAATTCATTTAAAATTCCTTTTATGGTTTCTTTTTCTATTTCCAATGGAACTGTTGAACTTATTGAGATTCCTCCTTTTGCTGTTTTTCTAATAACTACATTAGGCTTTTCTTGATTTAGCCTTATGCCTGTTTTATTTAATTCATTCATTATAATAGGAAAATGATTTAATTGATTTATATCTAATAAAATTATAGCCATATCTGCACTTCTTGCAGCAGATAAAACTTCTTTTCCTCTGCCAGTGCCGTCTGCTGCACCTTGAATTATGCCTGGAACATCTAATATTTGTATTTTTGCCTGGTTATATTCTAATAAGCCAGGAATTACAGACAAAGTTGTAAATTCATATGCTGCTACTTTAGAATTTGCATTTGTTAAAGCATTTAATAAAGTACTTTTGCCGACAGAAGGAAAGCCGACTAAAACAACAGTAGCATCTCCTGATTTTTGAATAACATAGCCTTCTTGTTTACCTTTTCCTTTTTTAGCTGTTTCAATTTCTTCTTTTAATTTTGCTATTCTTGCTTTTATTAAGCCAATATGATGTTGTGTTGCCTTATTATATTGTGTTTTTGCTATCTCTGCTTCTAATTCTTTTATTCTCTCTTGCTTATTCATTAAAATATGTGAAATAAAAAATCTATAAAAAACTTATTATCTTTATTATAAGAAAAGAATTATTAAATAAATTGTTCTTTAATATTTATTTTCTTGTTTTAAATACCTTATTTTTTTGTTAAGAAAAAATAAATTCCTGCTATTAAGCCTATTACACCAATCAAAGAACCTATTATAAATAAAATACTGCCAAATTTTGCTTTTATTAAAAAATTTGTAAAAACTATTGCAGAAACAAAAACAAGAAGCATGCCTGTAAAATCCCAATTTTGTGCCATAAATATTTGAAAGAATATTTTATAAAAAAAGTTTTCTATGTTTTTATTCATAACTAAAATGTTAAAAAATATTAAAATAAAATGTTAAAAAAACAAAAATTTATATACTAATATTCTCTTTTAAAATGTATGGCTATAGAAAATTTATATATTATGCCTGCCTTTATTTTAGGTGTTATTGTTGGCATTATAGAAATGTTTTTTGTTCATGATGATGAAATTGGAATGGGTTGGTTTACTCATGGATTACATGCATTTCCTTTTGCGGTTCTTTTTACTTTTATAAGTATGAATGTTAATTGGGCATTAACATTTTTAAAATTAAGCACAAATGTTTATTATCATTATGGTGCAATTGCTGTTGTTTCAATAGCAGCAATGATAAAAATTTCAGCTGCTGCTGCAATCGCTGGCAGAGTTGGAGAAAGATTTTATCACACCCTAGCAATAGGTATAATTATTTTTATATTGGGTATTTTATCAAAACAAATAAGTTCTTTAATATTACCTTTATTACCTTCTGTTATTAGATTTTAATTTTTTAATGTATTTTATTATTTTTAGTATATTTTATTACTATATATTATTGAAATTTTTTTAATAATATTTTTTAAAATAGATTTTCTATATTTTTATTAAAAAGATTTTTATTCTGCTATTTTTTCTATATTTTATGGACTTTTGTGTTTTGGGTTCAGGAAGCAGTGGAAATTCTTTTTTAATTTCAGATAAAGAAAATTCTTTTTTAATTGATGCTGGCTTTTCATATAAAGAAATTAATAGAAGGCTAGAAAAAATAGGAATAGAAATAAATGAAATTAAAGCTGTTTTTATAACACATGAGCACATAGATCATATTAAAGGTATTGAAAAATTATACAAAGAAGGCCTTAATATAGTTATGACAAAAAAAACATTTGAAAATTCTTACTTAAAAATAAAACCTATGTTTATAGAAAAAAATCAAAATTTTGATTTTTTTAATTTTAATATTTTTGCTTTTAATCAAGAACATGATGCAGCAGATCCAGTTGGCTATAAAATATCAGATAAAAAAAAAAATAAAACAATTTCTATAATGACTGATTTAGGCTCTATAAACAAAGAAAACATAAAAGCAATAAAAGAATCAGATGCAATAGCTTTAGAATCCAATCATGATATAGATATGCTAATAAACGGCCCTTATCCTTATAATTTAAAACAAAGAATTTTAAGTAATAAAGGTCATTTATCTAATTATGATTCTGCATTATTTTTAAAAGAATATTCCACAGATAAATTAAAGAATATTTTTTTATCACATCTTAGCAAAATAAATAATAAAGTTGATTTGGTTTATCAAACATTTGAAAAAATCCTTGAAAAAAAAAAACTTGAAAAAGTTAAAATATCCAATCAATATTCACCAACAGAAATAATAACATTATAAAAATAAGTTTTAAAAAATTTATAAAATATTAAGAAAAGAAAAATAAAAAATCAATTTTCTTCAATAAACTTTTTCAATCTATTTACATAGTCTTCTGCTTCTTTATAGTATTTATCATAATCACTGCCAGATATTTCTTTTATCTCTCTATATTCAATTTTTTTGCTTAATTCATAAAACTTTTTTGCGACATCAGCATATTTTTTTTCTATTAAATTTGTATCAACTAATTTTTCTTTAACTAAATCAGCAACATGATTAGGGCTTGGAGGAATTTCATTTAATTTCATTAATGCTGCATGGCTTGCATCAATAACAGCCCAATATAGATCCATTATAGAAGAAACCATCTTGAATTTTGATTCTTGCAACATTTGAGGGCTTTTAAAATAATAAGTCCAAACTGCTTCTTGGCTTGGTCTTATTCTTCCTTGATATAAAAGAATTTGCAAAGGCCTAAAAAATTCCCTATCAACTATAGGAACTCCATCTCTTAAAATATTTATAACAATAGGATCTCCTAATCTTACCATTTCCCAAAAAGAGCTATATTTAAAAGTTGTTATATGCAATCTTTTTGAAATTTTGGCAATTAAATTATCTACAATTATTCTATAAGTTTCAACTAATTCTTTTGTCCAATATACAGATAAATCATCAATTATAATTAAAATATCAATGTCATGGCTTGGCTTTTTTTTTCTTGCTGTGCTTCCAAATAAAACAATGCCTTTTACAAATTTTCCTAATTCTTTAGAAATTTCTGCTGAAAAATGATAAGCAATATCCAAATCATCTTTAGGATAATCATTTTTTTTGTCTATTTCCTCTTTTTTTTTTATTTCTGCTTGCATATGCTCACCTTTTTTTTATTATAATAGTTATTACACTATTTTTATTATTATAAAACAAAATATTATTAAAATATTTATTTTTATTTTATTAATTATATTAATGATAATGTTATTAATGATAATTAATCTATATATTCATTATTATTCAATTGCCAATTTATTCAATTCGAATTTATTCAATTGGCATACCTGTGTAAAATGGAGCACCTTTAAAGTCTTCGCTTGGAGCTGTTTCTCCTACTAAATATCTTGGACCTTCTGTTCTGCCGAAATAACTTCTATAAAAATTATTCCAACCATAAGGTGTGTTTCCAATACTAGGCTCTGTCCAAGGATCAACTTTAAATCCAGGAACATGTAAATTATAAACAGGGCTGTCAAAATGCATCCAAGTATCTGGCAATGATGTCATTGGATTAAAAGATCCGCTTTCAACTATAAATTCACTTAAACCTGCTTCTTTTGCAGCTTTTACAAATTCTTTTAAAGGAACATTACCATCTCCTGCTGTTAAATGCTCGTCATTAAAACCAAAATTATCACTTACATGCAAATGCCCGACAATTCCATCTTCAATTAATTTTTTTGCTTCTTTAACAAGCCATTTTTCAAATCTTTTATCTCTTTCTTCTAAGCTTTCATTTGGTTTTGCTAAAAAGTATTTTCTCCATATGTTTGCATGGCTAATATCAAAAGTTGCTTTTATATGCTCTTTTGCTAATTTTTCAGCTTCTTTTTCTTTTCCTTTAAATCCGTATTTATCAACTAATTCCTTAATCATTGCTTTTCTACCTTCATCTACAATTTTTCTTAACTCATCAGGATGGCTTCCATAAGTTTCAGGAAAAACATTTTCAGGAGCAATATAAATAGGATTTTTTAATTTTAACATGCCGTTTTCTCCTTGTCCTTCTTTTTTTGCTTTTTCAGTCATCTGCCATGCATAAATTCCAAGCTCAGCCATTCCTTTTTTAGTTAAATCTATAGCAACATCTTCTACTTTCTTAGATCTTCCTACCATATCTAATTGTTCTAATGTTTTTCTCTTTCCTAAAATGTCAAATTCTACATCTCTTTTTATATCTGTAATTAATTTAGAATGCAATTTTTCTAAATATTCAACAGGGTCTATTGTATCAGGGGGTAAAAAATCAGAAAAACTCCCTTGTTTTTGAAATTTCCACCATTCTTCTTTTGGAACTTTTTCTTTTAACTCTTTATAAAATTTCAATGCTTTTTCAACTTTTTCTTTTTGCTCTAAAATTTCTTCATATCTGCCTTTATGAAATCTACCATAGTTGATATCAAACTGAACTTGATAAAGTAATTCTGTTTGTAAAAAATCTTTTGCTAATCCGTATTTGTCAGGAACATTTTCTCCGACCATCTTATATTCTTCTTCTCTCATTTTTGCCCAATCATTGAATTTCATTGGCTTTACTTTAATACTGCCATCTTGCTCTACTTCATAAACTGGGATTCTGCCTTTATGAATCTTATCTCTTTCTTTTAATAAAGTATCAACAATTTCTTTTCCATTTTCATCTTTTAAATAGACATATTTGCCATTTTCTTTTTTTATTTCTGGAACCATTATGATTTGTTCACCAGAAACACCAAATATTTTTCTTGTTAAAGGATCTGCAAATAAAAATTGCTCTCTTGTGTCTTCTTCTGAATGCAATTTAAACATGGGATCGCCTTTTTCATCTTTAAAGTTGCTGTAAAAAGATCTAAATGTTTCTCCTGTATGAAAAACAACTGCTCCACCTGTTGTTGCCTCTGCTGCAAAATGAATTGCTCTTTTTATTTCTTCAATATGCTCTTTTCTTTGCATGTCATCAAAAGAATTTCCTTGAGGATTCCAGCCTGATAAACCTTGTGCTCCAGGGCTTGCATGTGTTGTTGTTTCTATTTCATTTATTTCAGCTAATTCTCTCATATCCAGCCTTTCTCTCTTTCCAAAAGTTTCTGGTGTTGCTGCTTCTTTTCTGCCTTTTTGCTGTCCAAAAAACTCAAATTCTATTTTATTTGCTCCATGAAATATTCTTGCTTTTAATGCCTGTGTTTGATGTTCAAAAGGATTAGTTGTTGTTCCCCAAGAATCTATTCCAATCTCTGCACTTCTATCTATATCTTTCATTACAGGATTACTTGATTCTTGTTTTGGAATAAAATATTCTGTCATTTTTTTAGTTTTATGATTTTTTATTTTTTTTAATTTAAATCTTAATTTTAAAAAAAACTATTCAATCCAATATAGATTATTTCCTGGTCCCATTTTATATCTATAATAAGATTGCCAAGCTGTTTCAGCAGCAAAATCTTTAGCTCTATTCTCTTCAACATTTTCTTTATAACCTTTTTCTTTAGGTGCTGATTTTTTTTCTTTTTTTTCCTCTGGCGGCTTTGGTCCTGAAAATGATGTAAAAATTTCTTTAAAACCATCTACAACATCTAAAAAAGGAGCTATAAGATCATTTCTTTTTTTCTTTTCTTCTTTTTTTTCTTCTAATTTATCAGGAAATAAACTAGGATCGTTTTCTTTTAAATATTTTTTTAAATCTTCACCTAATGCATCCATTGCTTTTTCAACAGAACTATCTATTGTGCTTACTAAATCAAGGTCATCATCGTTTCTATATTTTTTGTAATTTTCAATCATTTTTTTATCCCAAACATAAGCTCTTATTGTGATGTCTGCCATTCCGCTATAAATAGGACCTTTATGCTGATATTCATAACTATGAAATGCCAATTCTGGCTTAACTCTATAAAAAATATGCAAAGAAATAACTGGATAGCCAACTTTAAAATCCTGCCTTATAAATAAAGTTTCTAATTCAATAATTTGTGTTTCAAAAGCCTGAACAATATTAGGATTTTCCATATTTTTTTCATATAGCTTCATTCTTCTGATATTTCTCAAATAAGGCTTAACCCAGGACATATATAATTTTATAGTATCATAATGCTGTTTTAAGTATTTTAATTCAAAATCCCTTCTTACTAATAATTCTTTTTTAGTTCTTTTTTTCCATTCTAAATACTGCCTTAATTTTCTTTTTAATACTTCTCTTACTTTTGCATTAAACTTTAATTTATCAACACTAGATTCTATTTCAGCTGCATTTTTTACATGAACTCTAAAAAATAAATCAGGCAAAACAGAAAAACCCATGTTAGCAGCTAAACCATAAACAGAAGCAGGATTTTTTGCTCCACCTTCAACTTGATCAATCCATAATCCTTTTAAAACAATATCTGAACTTAAAGCAGCCTCTTTTATTCCTTTTTCATCTCCATCACTATCATAATAAAATTGCAATCTTTCATCTAAAATTCTTATTTCCCTAACCATTTGAAATAATCCTTTAACCATATCACTAATTCCTTTTAAATATTGGCTTACTTGTGCTTGTTGTGCTCCGATTCTGTTTTGCATATTCCCAAACATGCTTGAAGAAACACTTTGAGCCATTGTGTCCATTACTTTTTCAACTCTATCATAACCCCAAGTTTCATTTATATATCTTAAAAACCAATAATATGTTTGCTCAACATTAAAATTAGGATATTCTAAAACTAATCTAAATCTTCTATGTGGTTTTGGAAATTCTGTTTTCACAATTCTGTGTTGAAATTTTTCAAATTCTTCTTGGCCTGAAACATTAACATTATCGCCATCTAAAGAAGCAGAAATAATATCATGTTTAAACATCTGTTTTTGAACAGGATCTAATTTTTCCAAAATCAAATCTTTTTTTTTTTTTAATTCGTTTTTTAATCTTCTTAAATCATAATCTAGGTCTTTTATTTGGCTTTCTATATCTGAAACTTGCTCTTTTTCAGATTTCTTTTTTTTCATAAAAGGCAACTCTAATGCCATATAGACCCTCCTTAAAAAAATTAGATCATAATTATATTATATTTTTTTAGATTATAATTTATAAAATATACTTTTTTATATACTGATATATTATATAATAGAATTAGTATATATAGGTTTCGGTTTTTATATATAAAATTTAGATATAAAATTTTTATTTTTATTTTTTAAAAACTATCTAACAAACTCCACAATCGTAACACCATCTCCACCTTGGTTTTCAGGTGCTTTTTTTAATTTCTTGACAAAAGAGAAATTTTTAAGCATTTGCCTGATTTTTATTTTTAAAATTCCTTTTCCATGGCCATGAATTATATAAACTTCTTTATAGCCTCTATTATAAAAGTCATATAAATTATATCTAACTAAATTTAATGCCTGCTCTGAATTTAAGCCATGAACATCAATCTTTGGAAGTGGTTGCATTTTTAAAAAAATTATTTAAAAATATTTTTTTTGATATTTTATAT
>JAWBPL010000028.1:0-8137 GCA_038825025.1 Candidatus Woesearchaeota archaeon
TATATATTCTATATATTTAAAAAAAGATTTAATAAACTTTATAAATATTAAAAAATTTTTTGAAAAAATTATTATAATGAGTTTTAAAAAAAGTTATAATCAAATAAAAATTTTTAAAAAAAAGTCAGAATAAACTAAAAAGTTATAAAAAAAGTTATATTAAAAAATTGATTAAAAAGGTCGAGATAATGCACCATCATGATAAACAAGAGCAAAAACAAGAAGATTTTTTTTCTGAAGAAATAAAAAAAATTGAAGAAGATGCTGAAAAAATACTAACAGATTCTTATCAAAAAAAAGATGAAATAATTTCAAAAGCAAAAACAGAAGCTTTAGAATTAATAAAAAAAAAAGAAGAAGAATTATTAAAACAAAAAGATGAAAAATTTAATCAAAGCAAAAAAGAGATAGATGATTATAAAGAAAAAACAAAAAAAGAATTTGAAAAAGACTTAAAAAAATTAGAAGAAAAGGCAAGCAGAAAAATAGATGATGCTGTTGATTATGTCTTAAAAAAAATAGACGAAAAAATAGAAAATATTGAAAATTAAAAATTAAATTAACAATTAATTAATTTTTAAAAAATACTTTTTATAAAATATATTAAAAAAAAATTTTAAAAAAAGTTAAAAAATTAGTGAGAAAAAATGATCAAGCCAAAACCAATGAATAAAGTAACTATATTAGCTCCAAAATTTTATATGAAAGAAGTTATAGAAACAATGTATAACTTGAATGTTGTTCATATTGAAGACCACACAAAGAACAATCTTTTTGATATTGGAAAGCCATTGGAAAATAATGAAAAAAATGCTGAATTGTTAGTAAAAATAAGAACCTTAATATCAAATTTGAAAATTTCAGGAAATGAAAAGCCATCTTATGAAGATATAGAAAAAATTACTAAAAAAACAGAAACAATTTATAATGATTTTTTTGCTATTAATGAAAAAAGAGACTTTTATTTGTCATTAAAAAAAATTTATTCTAAAAATATTAAATCTAATTTCAAAAAAGTTTTATCAAATTTAAAACAAGATGTGGATAAATTTATTGAAACAGAATCTAAACCAGCCTCAAATGAAAACAAAAAAGATTATGATGAAATTTATTATTTTGGTTTTGTAAATTCAAGCAATGAAAAATTAAATGAAAAAATATCAGAAATAACAAAAAAATACACATTGTTTAGTGCTTTATATGAATCCTTAACTTTAATTGCCTTATTTGTTGATAAAAACAAAAAAGAAAAAATTGATTCTTTATTAAGTGTATTTGAATTTAGTGCAATTGAAACACCCTATATAAAAAAAGAATTTCCAAAATTAAAAGCAAAGCCTGCTGTTAAATTTGTAAAATTAAATTATGAGTTTGAAGAAATTACAAAAAAATTAATTGAGATAGAAAATAATGTTTTAGATTTTAAAAATAAAAATAATAATTTATTATTATCTTATGAAAAAAGGCTTAAAATTGAAACAGAAAAAGCAGAAGTTCCTTTAAAATTTGGAGAAACAAAAAACACCTTTTTAGTAAAAGGCTATGTTCCTGTTGAAAATAAAGAAAAATTAGAAAATAAATTAAACGAAATAACAAAAAATTCAATTGTAATTAAATTTGAAGAGCCAAAAGCTTTTGATAATGTGCCAACAGCATTTAATCATCCAAAAATTGTAGAGCCATTTGAAGCATTCATGGATTTATATACAATTCCAAAATATAAAGAAATTGACCCAACTTTTTTTATGTTTTTAACTTTTCCAATATTTTTTGGATTTATGTTAGGAGATGTTGGCTATGGTTTAGTTACTTTAATCTTATTTTTATTGTTAAAAGCAAAGATGCCTGGAGCAAAAAACATATTAAATGCTTTTATAATAGCCTCAATTGCTTCAATATTTTTCGGCATTATATTTGGCGAATACATGGGTTTTGAATATTTGCCAAAAGAAACAAGCGAATTTTTAGTTTCAAAATTACCAGAAAGTTTTGTTAAAACATGGCACATGGAGCCTATTGAAAATGAGCATTCAAAAGAGATAGTTTATCCAATTCCGCATTTATTTTCAAGAAGCCACGGCATAAGGGATTTATTAGCATTAGCTGTTTTATTTGGAATTGTTCATGTTATAATTGCTTTTGTAATTGGTTTCATGAATGTATATAATGCACATGGATTAATTCATGCTATATTTGAAAAAGGAGGCTGGCTTTTAATTGTTCCTGGCATAGTTTATTTATTGATGGGACCATTAGGCATAATAACAGGTTTTGTAAAAGATATGCTTTCAGTTGTAATGCCTCCAGTTCAAATTATTGCAGTTATGTTTGTTTTAGGTGCATTATTTGTAATAAAAGGCGAAGGAGTCCAAGGAGCAATTGAAGTTCTATTTATGTCATTAATGTCAAATATATTATCTTATGGTAGATTAATGGCAGTTGGATTAGCTTCATTAAGCTTAGCTGTTGTTGTTAATGATATGGCTAAAGAAATGTTTCACTCAGGAATTTTTGGAATTTTAATGGGTGTTTTTGTTTTAATAATAGGTCATACAATTAATATTGCATTAGGCATTTTAAGCCCATTTTTACATGCATTAAGATTGCATTATGTTGAATTTTTCAACAAATTTTTTAAAGGTGGTGGAAAAAAATTTAATCCGTTTGGATTAAAAGAATAAATCAAATAAATATCTTAAAAAATAAATTAATTTTAAAATTACTTTAATTAAAAAAATAGAATATAAAAAATATTATATGAAAAACAATATATAAAAAAATAGGAGGAAAATAAAATGGCAGAAGTAAGTGTTGGTTTAGGTTTAATTGGAATAGCAGCATCATTAGCTGTTAGTTTGACAGCATTTGCAACAGCATGGGCAGAAAAAGCAATTGGAACTGCAGCTGTTGGTGCAATGGCTGAAAAAGAAGAACTATTTGGTAAAGGTTTGATTTTAACAGTCATTCCAGAATCATTAGTTATCTTTGGTTTAGTAGTTGCTATTTTAATATTAGGATTAGCAGGTTAAGTTAAATAATTACTAATTAATATAATTGTAAATAATTGAAAACTTAAATTAGAAATATCTATAAAAAAGGTATTTCCTTTTTTAATTTTTAATTAATCTGAAAACTAAGGTGAAAAAATGGGATTTGATGAGTTTAAGTCAGAAATATTAAATAATGCAAAAAAACAAGCAGAAAAAACAATTAATGAAGCAGAATCAGAAAGAAAAAAAATATTAGAAAATACAAATGAAAAAATAAAAGAATTAAAATCAAAAATAGATGAAGAAACAAAATATGCTATTGAAAATTACAAGCAAACAATAATGACAGATTTAAACTCAATGAATAAAAAAATGTCCTTAAATTTAGAAAAAGAATTAATAGAAAAAGTATTTGAATTAGCAAGAGAAAAATTAGAAAAATTATCAGAAAAAAAAAGGCAGCAGCATATAGATAAAATATTAAAGTCCTTTAAAGAATATAAAAATATTAACTGCTCTGAAAAAGATTATGATTATGTAAAAAAATACAAGCCCCTTAGAAATAATATTTTAGGAGGCTTAATTTTAGAAGATGAAAATCAAGAAACAAGAATTAATGTTTCCTATGATGAATTATTAAATGAAATAAAAAAAGACAATATTTCAGAAATATCAAAAATCTTATTTAAGTAAGGTTTATTATGTTTAGTATATTATGAAAAGCTTATAAAAAATATTAATGATAAAAATGATTCAAGAATTAGAAAAAAAAGAAATAAAATATTCTTTTAGTCCATATACTTATGCAAGAATATGTGCTATGAAAGGACTATTATTAAAAAAAAATGATTATGAAAAATTATTCAAATTAGAATTAAGTGAAATAACAAAATTTCTACAAGAGCAAAACTATAATCAAGAAATAAATGAGCTAGGCTTAAAATATAAGGGCTTAAAATTAATTGAACTATCCTTAAATAAAAACTTAACAAGAGTTTTATCAAAATTAAGAGAAATCTCAGATGAATCAATAAAGCCATTAGTTGATTTATATTTAAAAAGATATGATTTTTATAATTTAAAAACATTAATAAGAGCGAAAAATTCAAACATGAAGTTTGAAGAGATAGAAGATTTATTAATTCCTTTAGGCTCTTTAAAATATAATTTCTTAAAAAAGATTTACAATAAATCAATAAAATATATTTTATTAGACTCAAAAATAGTTAATTTAAATGATTTAAAAGATGCATTAAATAAATTTGAAAATCCGCAAGAAGAAAAAAAAGATTTATCAGAAATAGAAAATATATTAGATTTTTATTATTACAATGAAACAATAAAATTAGTTAAAAAAATTTCAACACAAGGGCAATTATTTAAAGAATTTTTTGAATATGAAATTGATTTATATAATATAAAATTGATATTAAAAAAAATTGCTTTTAATCTAGAAAATAAAACAATTGAAAAATATATAATAAGAAACTTAAAAAAACTAACGGAATTAGAATTAAACAATCTTTTAAAAACAGAAAATTATGAAACTTTCTTGAATATTTTTAAAAAAACATTTTATGGAAAAATATTTGCTTTGACAGACTTTAATTTATTAAAATATGAAACAGAATTTGAAAATTTTTTATTAAAAAAAAGAAACTTGCTTTTACATCAAAACCCTTTATCAGTTGATACAATCTTAGGTTTCATGTTTCAAAAGGAAACAGAAATAAAAAACCTAAAAGTCATAGTAAAATCAAAATCCTTGCAATTAGACCAAGAATATTATGAAAAATTAATTGTTGTTTAATAAAGTTTATGATAAAGGGATGTTTGATAAAATATTTTAAAATAATATAGTTAATTCGTAGGTGATGAAAAATAGCTGAATTGGCTGTAATAGGGGATAGTGAATTTGTTTTAGGTTTTGAATTAATTGGCTTAAATGTATATGAAGCTGATTCAAGTGAGAAATTAAAAGAATCCTTTTTAAAAGCAATGAATGATAAAAATATAGGCATTATAGTAACAAATGATAAATCTTTGCAAAAATTAGATTCCAATATAAGAAGGCAAGTTGAAAATTCAGTTAATCCTGTATTAGTTGTTTTATCTGAAAAATCAGGAGCACAAGAAAATTTAAGAGAAATGATAAAAAAAGCAATTGGAATTGATTTATGGTCTAAAAATTAAATTTTTTAATAATTTGTCAAAAAGAATAAGAAAAAATCAAAATTTTTTAAAAAAAAATTATAAATCAGGTGAAATGATGGCTGAAAAAAATAATAAAAATGAAAAATCAAAAGGAACATTAGTTAGAATTGCTGGCCCTGTTGTTGTAGCACAAGGCATTGATGCAAGAATGTATGATTTAGTAAGAGTGGGAAATGAAGGTTTAATGGGTGAAGTTATTCAAATTGATGGTTTAAATACAACTATTCAAGTTTATGAAGACACTTCTGGCATAAAACCAGGAGAGCCTGTTGTAAATACAGGAAAGCCATTATCAGTAAAATTAGGGCCTGGCTTATTGACAAGCATTTATGACGGAATTCAAAGGCCATTGCCTGTTTTATCAGAAAAAATGGGTTCTTTTATTCAAAGAGGTGTTGATGCTTCTGGTTTAGATGAAACTAAAAAATGGGATTTTAAGCCATTAGTTAAAAAAGGTGATTATGTAAAACCAGGCTCAATAATTGGCGAAGTTCAAGAAACAGAAACAATTAAGCATAAAATATTAGTTCCACCTTATCCTGAATTTGAAGGAAAAATATCTGAAATAAAATCTGGAAAATTTACTGTTAATGATATTGTTGCAACTCTTGACAATGGTTCAGAATTAAAATTAAGCCATTACTGGCCTGTCAGAGTTCCAAGAAAAGTTAATGAAAAATTAGCCCCTAAAATGCCATTATTAACAGGACAAAGAGTTTTTGATTCATTATTTCCATTAGCAAAAGGCGGTGTAGCAGCAATTCCAGGGCCTTTCGGAGCAGGAAAAACAGTTTCACAGCAGCAATTAGCAAAATGGTCTGATGCAGATATTGTTGTTTATATTGGCTGTGGTGAAAGAGGAAATGAAATGACAGAAGTTTTAACAGAATTTCCTCATTTAATAGACCCTAAAACAAACAAGCCTTTAATGAATAGAACAGTTTTAATTGCTAATACTTCAAATATGCCAGTAGCAGCAAGAGAAGCTTCTGTTTATACTGGAATTACAATTGCAGAATACTTTAGAGACCAAGGTTATTCAGTTGCTTTAATGGCTGATTCAACTTCAAGATGGGCAGAAGCAATGAGAGAAATTTCCTCTAGATTAGAAGAAATGCCTGGTGAAGAAGGTTATCCTGCTTATTTAGCGACAAAATTGGCTGAGTTTTATGAAAGAGCTGGAATTGTAAAAACATTATCTAATAATATAGGCTCTGTTTCTGTTATAGGAGCGGTTAGTCCGCCTGGTGGTGATTTTTCAGAGCCAGTTACTCAAAACACATTAAGAGTGGCAAAATGCTTCTGGGCTTTAGATGCAAAATTAGCTCAAAGAAGGCATTTCCCAAGCATTAATTGGCTTACTTCCTATAGTTTGTATAATAAAACATTGGAAAAATGGTATAAAGAAAATGTTTCTCCAAAATGGACAGAATTAATGTCAGAAATTATGGCAATATTGCAAGAAGAAGAAAAGTTATTGGAAATTGTTCAATTAGTAGGCAGTGATGCATTGCCAGAAAAACAACAATTAACTTTGGAAATTGCCAGAATGATAAGAGAATTTTTCTTGCAGCAGAATGCATATCATGAAATTGATACATATTGCGAGCCTAAAAAAACATTTATGTTAGCAGAAACAATATTATATTTTGGTAAAAAAGCACATCAAGCATTAGATGAAGGTGTTTCAATCGCTTCAATAATTAATGTTGATGCAAAAGAAAAAATTGCTAATGTGAAATTCGTGAAAGACTATGAAACAGAATTAAATAAAATTAAAATGGATATTGACAGAGAATTTGCAAAATTAAATGCATAATTCAAAAGATTATAAAAAATGCAAAAATAATGAAAAAGTAATTAAACAAAATTATTGAAAAAATAAAAAATTAAGGTGAAAAAATGTTAAAAGAATACAAAACAATTAGCAGGATTGCAGGTCCTTTAATTTTTGTGCAAAAAACACATCCTGTTGGTTATGGTGAATTAGTCACAATAAAATTGCCGGATGGAACAATAAAAAACGGACAAGTTCTTGATACAAGTAATGAAATTGTAGTTGTTCAAGTCTTTGAAGGAACATCAAGAATTGATAAAAACTCCTGGGTTAAATTTTTAGGTGAAACAATAAAATTAAGTGTGTCAGAAAAAATGTTAGGCAGAATCTTAACAGGAGCAGGAAAACCAAGAGATAATGGTCCTGAAATAATTCCAGAAGCAAGAATTGATATAAATGGAGCAGCTATAAATCCTTATGTCAGGCAAAGTCCTTCTGATTTTATTCAAACAGGAATATCAACAATTGATGCTACAAACACATTAGTTAGAGGCCAAAAATTGCCAATTTTTTCAGGAAGCGGATTGCCTCACAATGAAATTGCATTACAAATAGCTAGACAAGCAAAAGTTCCAGGACAAGAAGGAAAGTTCGCAGTTATTTTTGCAGCAATGGGCATTACTAATGAAGAAGCACAATACTTTATGAAAGATTTTGAAGAAACAGGAGCATTGCAAAGAGCAGTTGTTTTTTTAAATTTAGCAGATGACCCAGCAGTTGAAAGAATTATTACACCAAGAATGGCTTTAACAACAGCAGAATACTTAGCATTTGAAAAAGACATGCATGTCTTAGTTATATTAACTGATATGACAAATTATTGTGAATCTTTAAGAGAGATAGGAGCAGCAAGAGAAGAAATTCCAGGCAGAAGAGGCTATCCAGGCTATATGTATACAGATTTAGCTTCAATTTATGAAAGAGCTGGCATGATAAAAGGAAAAAAAGGCTCAATAACACAAGTTCCTATTTTAACAATGATTGGAGATGATATTACACATCCTATTCCAGATTTAACTGGCTATATTACAGAAGGTCAGATTGTATTATCAAGAGAGCTTCACAGAAAAGGAATTTATCCGCCAGTTGATATTTT
>JAWBPL010000029.1:0-8070 GCA_038825025.1 Candidatus Woesearchaeota archaeon
GGACGAAAGTCTGATCCAGTAATATTACGTAAGTGATGAAGATAATATTTGTAAAACTTTAAAATAAATGAACATAATGATTGTAATTTAAAAAAAGTACTGACTAACTTCGTGCCAGCAGTCGCGGTGAAACGGAGAGTGCAAGCGAAGCTCATCTTGACTGGGCGTAAAGGGTATGTAGGTGGTTATTGTATTTCGATCAAAAAGCCCAGAAAAAAATCTGGAAATGATCGAAAAATATTTAACTAGAGTTACATAGTAATTTATAGAATTTTTATTTCAGGGATAAAATCCGAAGAGAGATAAAGGAACTATCAAAAGTTGAAACAATAAATTATATGTAACTGACACTGAAATACGAAAGCATGGGGAGCGAACAGGATTAGAGACCCTGGTAGTCCATGCCCTAAACGATGAATGTTAATCGGTCAATTTTTGAAAAGATTGATGATTCAGTTAACACGTTAAACATTCCGCCTGGGAACTACGATCGCAAGATTGAAACTCAAAGGAATTGACGGAGATTTGTACAAGCGGTGGGGCATGTGGTTTAATTCGAAATAACACGCAAAACCTTACCAATTTTTGAATATAAAGTCTATTTTTCTCGAGAGAGAAAAATATAAATAATTTAAAAATATTTTATATTTTTTAAATTATTTACTTTATACAGGTATTGCATGGCTGTCGTAAATTCGTGTCTTGAGATGTTAGGTTAAGTCCCTTAACGGATGCAACCCTTGTATTTATTTACCATCTATTATTTTTTCAATAGGGTACTATAAATAAAAAGTTTACAATAAGTAAAAAGAAAGGAAGGATGACGTCAAGTCGGTATGATCTTTATTAAATTGGGCTACACATGTGCTACAAAGGTTATTACAAAGAGGTGCAATAATGTAAATTAAAGCAAATCTTTAAAAATAATCTCAGTTTGAATTCTTATTTGAAAGAATAAGATGAAAGAGGAATCGCTAGTAATCGTAAATTAGTATGTTACGGTGAATTTGTTAACAAATCTTGTACACACCGCCCGTCACGTGATAGGAATAGTTGCTAAATGAAGTTTAAAATTTTATATTCATAATTTTGAAAAAAGATAAATATATTAATATTTATACGAAATTATAAATATAAAAATTTTTTATGAATTTAGTGACACCACCTGATACGAAGTCGTAACAAGGTAATGCTAGAAGAATCTGGTGTTGGATGAAAATAGTACATGATATGGTGGAATTGGTAGACACGGCGGCGTTAGATGTCGTTTTAGAATAATCTAAAGTGAAGGTTCGAATCCTTCTATCTGTATCTCATTTAATAATAAACCATTGATAAAGTGAACTCTTTTCTGAAAAGTATAAATATAGAAAATCTTTATCAATACTTTACGTACTATATGAAAATATGGTAACCGAAGCTATTATTAAATGCCGGTTGGAATGAAAAAGAATATAAAAAAGTAGAAAAATGAAAAAATGAAAAGATTTGTAAAAAATAATTTATTATTAAAAGTATATTCAGATTGAGCATTAACATATTTAGTACCAAGTAATATTACATATTTATGAAATTTCGGATCATTAGCTTTTTTTATTTTAACAATCCAAATATTAAGTGGGCTTTTTCTTTCAATGCATTATATACCAAATGATTTTTTAAGTTTTTATAGTATAGAACAAATAATGCGTGATATAAATTTTGGTTGATTGATTAGATATATACATTCCAATGGCGCTTCAATGTTTTTTTTAATAGTATATTTACATATCTTTCGTGGATTGTATTATGGTTCTTATACTTATCCAAGACAATTAGTATGAGTTATAGGTATAATTATTTTATTATTAATGATAATTACAGCATTTGCAGGTCATGTATTACCGTGAGGACAAATGTCATATTGAGCAGCAACTGTTATTTTAAATCTAGTAACAGCAATACCTCTTATTGGAGATGATCTAGTTATTTTTTTTTCGGGTGGTTTCAGTGTAGGTCAACCAACATTAAATAGATTTTATACTGTTCATTTTTTATTGCCTTTTTTAATCTTTGGCCTAGTTTTATTACATTTAGTATTTTTACATGAACATGGTTCTGGAAATCCTTTAGGTATATTCTTAAGAGAAGATCGTATTGCATTTTCTCCCTATTTTATTATAAAAGATTTTTTAGGTTTTATAATTTTCTGTATGTTATTTAGTTATTTAATATTTTTTGATCCTAATCTTTTAAGTCATACTGATAATTATATTATAGCTAATCCAATGGTTACTCCAACGCATATTGTTCCAGAATGATATTTTTTACCTTTTTATGCTATTTCACGTTCAATACCAAATAAATTAGGTGGTGTAATCGCATTATTCTGTTCTATTTTAATCTCATTAATTTTTCCTTTTTTTGTAAAAAATATAATAAAAAGTTGCAGTTTTCGTCCTATTTTTAAACTAATTTTTTTTTTTTTTTGTGTTATTTGTGTAGGATTAGGTTGAATAGGAGGTCAAATTGTTGTATATCCTTTTTATCAAATAGGACAAATATTAACATTTTCTTATTTTGGTATTTTCATATTATATTCCATTCTAACCAATATAGAAAATAATTATATAAAATATGATTTAAAAAACTTTTAGAATTAAAAAATAAATTTAATCATATTTTTTTGATGCAATGCAATTTATTTTTCGATGACAAAGTAGTCGAGAAAATAGGTGCATTGACATCAAAAAAATATGCTTTTATTTCTCGTAATTGGGAACTAAAAAGTTTTGAAAGTATAGATTTTACAGATGCGATGGGTAATAATATTAGAATAGATACGAAAGGAACTTATATATATAGAATATTACCTTCTATAAATGAAAATATTAATGAAGAATGAATATCAGATAAAATTAGATTCTATAATTTTAATATTATTTTGCAAAGAATATATAATCCTATGTTTCTTTGTAAAAATAAAAATATAAAATGTAGTTGATTTTTTATATTATTTTTCTCTATCTTCATAAATTCTGTACATTTTTTTTATAGAGCATTAGAAAAATATAATTTTTTTTTGCAAGATATTTATAATATAGAAGAATTATATAATTTAAAATTATTTTTAAATAATAATGGAATTTATGAAATAGCTAATTCAGGGCAAACAAATTATAGTTTAGAATTTTTTTATAATTTCAATACATTAATAATAAATTTAGAAAATATTGATTTATTTTTCTTTTTCAATATTAATTTACGTACAAATTATCCTATTTTAAACTTGAGAATAAGAAAAATAATTTTTGAAAAGGAAAATAATTTTTTTGGATGTTATACAATAGGATATATGAATAATTATTCTTCCAAAATAAAACAAATTACGAATAATATAAAAGAATTATTAAAAATAAATGAAGGAAAACATTGATTTCGTCTTAAATTACAAGAAAGTGAAAATCCAATATTTTTAAGTAATAAATTGAATCATTTAAATTATAATAATTATTTAAATTTTATAAAATATTTTTATAAATATAATTATTTTTTTTTTTCTGATATAATAAATTATAATAATATAGGCAAATATTTTAATTATACAATAATTTGAAATTTTTTTTTTTCTGGAGAGACGCGAGAAAAGAAGAAAAAAATATGATTAAATCGTAATAAAACTTATAATTTTTTTTGAGGAAATATAAAAAAAGTGATAAAAAAAAATGATTTTTTAATATATCAAGGATATAATATTGAAAAAGAAAACGAAATGGCTAATATTTTTTTGCCTATCACTAATTTTTTCGAAAAAAATGGTGTTTATTTAAATTTTGAACAAGTTTTTTTAAAACAATATAAAATGTTTTATATAAATAAAAATTTAAAAACAAATATAGAAATTTTAAAATTAATTTTAAAAAAATTAAATATAAAAAAAAAAAAATTATTTAAATATAAACAAATATTTACAATAAATTTATTAAAAATTTTTTTATTACTTTTTGAAATGTTTAGTTTTTCTACAAATAATAATATATGAAATAGGATAGTAAAAGTACCGGAGAAAAAAAAAACGAATGATTGATTTTAGTAAATACGAGTGAGTTTGTAGCGACTTTGGTATTATGATACTAAAGCGCAGAAAACGAAAAAAATCAAAAGCGAAATCGGAAGTTGTTTTACGTAAAAATCCGCCTTTAATTTTTAATATTCCAAAACTTGTAAAAAAAATAGATGATTTAATCTATTTAAAGTATTTGATGGGTTTTAATACACATTTTCTATGATATTTTAATAGATGATTATTTTTCAAAAGACAAGAATTGTTTCGTTTATGTCACAGTTGATGACGTGATTATAAACAAAATTCTTTAGAAAAATTTAAAGAATGAATAAAAAATATTTATAATCGTTTTATATGTTTTAGAGATGAGTGATGAGCTTCTTTTTATAGAGGTCATCAAAAATATTATATTGATTCAAAAATTTTATACAAAGATTATTTTAACTATGTTAATTGTTTTATATTCTTACAAATGCCTAAATATTTAAATAAATTAACTTTTTGAATAGAAAAGGCTATACGTAGTTTTATAAGTTTTTATAATAATAAAAAAATAGAAAACTCATCATGACCTTGATTTGAAAAACAAAAATTAAAGGTCGAGAAAAAAGTATTTGGAGAAAAAGAACCATGAGATTATATAATTGAATGAAAAGTATTGGAGAGAAAAGAGGAAAAAATAAAAAATACAAGAATAAATCATAAGCTAAATCGATGAAGAACTGGAAAAATAAGAGTTATAGAAAAAAAAAAAATAGGGAATAAAAGATTAAAAAAGAAAAAATTGATTAGACAAAAACATAATAGACCATATGTTGCCATCTATCCTCCATTTCCCTATAAACATATTTAATGAAAGAGCTTTCTTTTTATAAAAAATAATAATAAATTAAAGATAGGAAAAAAAAAAATTAAAAATATTGTAGATGACGATAAAAAATTTGAAAAAAAAAATAAGATTATATAAAAAAAATGTTATTAGTAACAGATAATAAATTAATGCCAGTAGCAATAATAGAAATAGGTATACAATTAGTAAAATCAAGTAAATTTATAGGAGCTGGTATGGCAACATGTGGTCCAATAGGTGCAGGTATAGGTGTTGGTATTGTTTCTGGATCATTCTCGATGGCTTTATCAAAAAATCCGGAACAAACTCCAATTTTATTCCGTTATGCAATTCTTGGATTTGCGTCAACAGAAGCTGTAGGATCATTAGCATTAATGATTGCTTTCATTATCTCATTCATGTAAAAAAAAAATAATTATATTTTATTTTTATAAAAATAAAATATAAAGTTTAAAAATTCTATATAATACAAGAAATTATTAATAATTTTTTTTTAAATTTTCCTATTATGTAATCTAATTTTTTTTAGATAATTTTTTTTTTCCAAATTTTCCTATTATGTAATCCAATTTTTTTTTAGATAATTTTTTTTTTTTCTAAATTTTCCTATTATGTAATCCAATTTTTTCAAATAATTTTTTTATAAAATGAAGAGTATTATAAATAAGAAGATGGAAATTCGAATAAATAAAAGAATACCTAGAAAAAAAAAATTTAATTTAAAAATGTTTGGCGATGTTTGTTATTAATAGAAAAATGATGAAATAACAATATATGAAAAATAAGTTTATATTTTTTTAAAAAGTTTAATGACTATAATTTTTATTTGTCTAATATTGAAAAATATAATAATATTATTTTTATTTTCTAATGATATTAATCTCATTATCAATAGTTTAATGATAATAATATTATTATTAATTTCTATTGCATTTTTAACCTTACCTGAACGTAAACTTTTAAGTTCAATGCAACGTAGAAAAGGACCTAATATTGTAGGATTTTGAGGAATTTTACAACCATTTGCAGATGGTTTAAAGTTAATTTTGAAAGAAAGTATTATACCAAGCCAGGCTAATAAAATTATTTATTTTATTTCTCCAATCTTTATGTTTTTTTTAAGTTTAGCAAATTGATTAATAATACCATATAGTAAAGGTATAGTATTATCAAATTCAAATTTAGGTATTTCATTCATATCTGCAATATCTTCATTAAGTGTTTACGGCATAATATTATCAGGATGAGCAAGTAATTCAAAATATGCTTTTCTAGGAAGTTTAAGATCGGCAGCTCAAATGATTTCTTATGAAGTTTCGATAGGATTGATAGTAATGAATATTTCATTAATTGTAGGTTCATTAAATTTAACAGATATAGTATTGGCACAAAAGAAATTATGATTTATAATACCATTTTTTCCTTTATTTTTTTTGTTCTTTATATCTTTATTAGCAGAAACTAATAGAATTCCTTTTGATTTACCTGAAGCAGAAGGAGAATTAGTATCAGGCTATAATGTAGAATATTCTGCTATTGGTTTTGCGTTATTTTTTTTAGCAGAATATGCAAATATTATTTTAATGTCTCATTTAGTAGTTATTATTTTTTTTGGTGGTTGATTATATTCAATAAATAATGATTTTTTAAATTTTTTCATATTAGAAGCGAAAGTTAATTTATTTTTATTTATTTTTATTTGAATTCGTGCTACATTTCCAAGATATCGTTATGATCAATTAATGACTATCGGTTGAAAATTTTTTTTACCTTTATCAATAAGTTGAATTATTTTTTATTCTTCATTTTTCTCTGCATTTAACTTTTTATTTTAATTCTAATGTTAAATATATCAAAAATTCAATTATTAAATAATAATTTTCTAAATAATTCTTTTTTTAAAAATTGGAATCTAAAATTAACATTTTTTTATAGTTTCATTATTAATCAGATAATTTTATGACATATTGATCCAATAATATTAAATATTAAGAAATTGACAGAAATATTAAAAAAAATAATAAGTTATGGTTATAAAACATACGTATTATATGATCATTTTATTCTTTCTAGAATAATTAATAAAGATAAACAAATATCATCATATTTTTTTTATAGATGTAAAAAAGGTTTTTTGACGAATTTCTCAGCAATATTCCAAAAGAAAAAGAAAAAAAAGAAAAAAAAAAGAAAACTTTTGAGAAAGCTTTTTCCATCTTTTATTTTTTGTTTAGATATTGAACAAGAAATACAATTACAATATATAATAAGAGAATGTAATAAAATTGAATTACCATTGGGTGCTTTAATATCAAAAAATTTTAATTTTTGAGGAATTAGTTATCCTTTATATATCAATGTTAGAGCATTATCATCTATTTATTTTTTTTATAAATTCATAAAACAATTAATTATAACAGGGTTGTGTCTCGCGAAAATTAATTTTTTAAAAAAAAGATGACAAAGATTTAAAAATAAAAGTAAATCTAAAAAGAAGATTTTGTGTGGAAATAAAGAATGAAAAAAAAAAATTAAGAAAAATTGGAAAAATAAAAGCAAATATATAAAAATAAAAAAAGAGAAAAAAAAACTAAAAAAAAGTGTAAAGATAAAAGTAAATAAAATGTTGAAAAAACGAATAGAATAATTTAAATAGTAAATGAAGGAGGGAAGAAAAAACAAAAATTGAAAAAAAAAAAATGATTAAAAAGTTCAAATTTTTAAAAAAATATGAGATTAGAAAAAGAATTATAAATTCAGATTTATGATTATTATTAGTGAATAGATATAGAAAAAATAATTTTTTTTTCAAATACTTATATGATCCTGGTCGTGAAAAATTAGAATATAAAATATTTAAACAATTTAAAAATTTTTTTACATTACAAATAAGTGATACATTTAAAAAAAAAAGAAAAAAATTTCCAACATTATATAAAAGAAATATGATAAATAAAAAATTATTCTTTAATTTTTTTTATAATATTTCATTATATCAATTAAGAAAATTATCTTTTTTTATAAAGAATAAAAATTTATTTCATTTTCATAATTTTATAAATATTTTAGAAACAAGGCTTGATACAATCTTATATCGTTCCAATTTTTTAATGATATTAGAAAAATACGAGATATAATAAAAAAAAATTATATTTTTATTAATAAAAAGATAATT
>JAWBPL010000030.1:0-7688 GCA_038825025.1 Candidatus Woesearchaeota archaeon
ATTGTTCTTTATTTAATGGTATTTTTCCCTTATTTTTTTCTAAAATTTCGTTATATAAATCTTTACCAATCTTGGTTCTTTTATCTATTTCAGGCAACAAAAAATATTTGTCCAAAAAAACATTTGTTTCTAAAATGGCACAATGCAAAGCAGTTCCCAATAATAAAGATTCGGTTTGTGTTTTTTCTTCAATGTATTTTTTGTAATAAAAAACATTTGGACTCTTACTAAAATTTTTTAAATCAGTAGCACTTATTGCTGGATTGTTTAAATATTCCTCAAAACTGTCTATCATTTTTTCCGTAAAATTACACAAATGTTTAACATTTTACAAATTTAATTATTAAAAATATTAACATTTGATTGTTAAATAATAAACAAATCATCTATGTTTGTTTTTAATGCCTTAGAAATTTTTAAGGCGATTGGTACAGATAAGTTTGGTTTTTTATTATTTACTATCATAGATAAATGATGTTTAGATATGCCGCATTTATCTGCAAGTTCCTGTTGCGACATATTTTTTTGCTTTAATACTTCCTTTATTCTATTGCCTTTTATTTTAATTTTATCTTTCATATTTTTGGTTTACAAATATAAAATTTTTTGTTTAATCAAATAAAATTTTCATTAAATTTATTCGCATCAGAAATGGAATTAAAAACAACGCTTGAATCTAAATTTATTTCATTTTTTTCTGTATTTATTTCATTTATTTCATTATTAAAAATTTCAAAATAATTGTAATTTTCAATTTTTGCTTTATAGTTAATAAATTTAAGTGGAATTTCTCCTACCTGTCCGTTTCTATGTTTAGAAACTAAAAGCATAAATAAACCATCTGTGTTTATTGTTTTGTTTTCAATATTATATTCTTGTATATTGTAGTACTCTGGTCTGTAGCAAAACATTACTACGTCTGCATCTTGCTCAATCTGACCACTTTCTCTTAAATCTGATAAATTTGGTTTTTTATCGTGTCTTGTTTCTACCATTCTTGATAATTGACTTAAAGCAACAATAGGTACATTTAATTGCTTTGCTAAACTTTTTAAACCTCTTGATATTTCAGCGACTTCTTGTTCTCTCGTATCTTTGTAAATACCAGATTTCATTAGTTGTAAATAATCAATAAAAATAATTTTTACCCCGTTGTTTTCAACAAGTTTAACACATTTTGATTTTAACTCTATTAAATTCATTGAAGGAGTGTCATCAATATAAATATTGCTATTGGATAAATCTTTAACAGATTCATACATAACATTAAATTCCTCATAAGTTAACATTTTTTTAACAATTTTTGAAACATCAATGTCAGAAAGTTGGCTGTAAATTCTTGATATAATTTGTTCTTTTGTCATTTCCAAACTAAAAAAAGCACATGGAATTTTTTGTTTGTAACCAATGTTTAAAATTAAAGACACTGCAAATGCTGTTTTACCCATAGATGGTCTGCCTGCAATAATAATTAAGTCCCCTTCTTGAAAGCCGTTTAAAACTCTATCAATATTTGTAATTCCAGACAAAACGCCATGATTTTTCTCTTGTTGTAATAAATCGTATAATTTTTTTAAGTATTCTTTGTTAAATTCAGAAACCGAACAAAAATCTTTAACAATAACTTCGTTAAGTAATGAATTAGTAATATTGTTGGTTTCGGCAATAATATCAAAAACATCGTATTCTGATTGTCCTAACTCACTAACTTTGTATAAATAAGTTTTAATAAATTCTCTTTTTAGATATAATTCTTTAACCAAATAAATGTATTTTTCAAATTCTTCTGTTGTTGATATATTATTTGTATAACATGATAAAAAATATAAACCTCCTGCATCATCAATCATTTTTTCGTTTTTCTTTTTTAAATAATCATAAATTGTGAAATAATCTATTGGTTTATTGTCTTGATATAACATTAACATTGAGTTAAAAATCTCTTTATTTATATCGTTAAAAAAGAAGTTTGATTTTAATTTAAAAATACCTGTTTTTTGGCAATTAAAATCCAAAATCATGCAACCTAAAATATATTCTTCAATCTCTTCATTTTTAGGCAATATAATGTTTTCTGTTGAAACTTCAATAGGTTTTTGTTTGAAAAATTTTTTTTTCATATTATCTTAAAATTTTATTTGTTTTATTTTCAATTTTGTTATTTGATTTAATTCTTTTATTTATCCAAAAATAAAAATGTTTAAAATAATCAGAATCGTTTTTATACCTTGTGTTTATTGCTTTCACGTAATAATTAAATTCAATAAATAGATTATTTAAAACATTTGTCTTGATATTATACCTCATTAAGCATAAATTGTATAAAGAATTATTTTTAAAAACATCAATAATCTCTTTATTTACAACAAAACCATAATCTAAACTATCCAAAACCAAATTAGAAAAACAAACTTTATCTTTCCAAAAATTTTTAAAAACAATAATTTTATTTTGTTTATCTTCAAAAAGTAAACCGTTTTTTTCTAATTCTTTTAAATAGTTAATGTGTTTATTGTTTATCTCATGTAATTTAATTATACAATCGGTTTTTATTTTTTCAAACATATTTATTTTATCATCTTTGAAAAATTTAATCAAATAATGTAAGTAAACATATTTTGAATTTTCAGACACTTCAAACCCATTGTTAAATACTTGTAAAACATCATGCAAAAAAATATACTTAGTCAAATCATTCATATATTTAATTTTTTATAAATCTTTAATATTCTTTTTTATTTTAATAATTGTTGAATCTTTAAGACGAATAAATAAAATTGCTTTATTTTCATCCGTAAATGACGGCTGTACAAGTTCAACTTTACCGTAAGTTTTTTTTCCGTTTATCTCAACTTCAATATTTTCACCAGCCATGTATATTTGTCTTTTTATTGGTCTGCCTCTTTTCCTTGCTGATACTTCTTTTGCTTCACTTTCAGTTATTTCTTTTCTTGGTCTGCCTCTTCTTTTTACAACAACTTCTTTTGCTTCACTTTCATTTACTTCTTTTCTTGGTCTGCCTCTTCTTTTTACAACAACTTCTTTTGCTTCACTTTCATTTACTTCTTTTTTTGGTCTGCCTCTTCTTTTTACAACAACTTCTTTTGCTTCACTTTCATTTACTTCTTTTTTTGGTCTGCCTCTTCTTTTTACAACAACTTCTTTTGCTTCACTTTCATTTACTTCTTTTTCTGCAACACTTTCCTTAATTTCATCTTTTTGTTCTTCTTTCTTTAATTTTGTTTCAGTTTCAGTTTGTTCTTTAATTTGTTTTGCTTCTTCCTGTTTTTTGTCTTTTCCACTAATTATTGATTCATATTCTTTTTCAAGTTCTGAAAGTTTTTGTTTGTATTTTTCTATGTCTTTTTCAGGGATTAAATTTTTTTCAAATGATTTTTTTAAAATATTTATTTTAGATGAAATTTGTTTTATTTTAGCATCAACATCTTCATCAACCTGTTTTTTTTCATCTTTATCTTTACTCTGTTTATCTTTTTCCTCTAAGTTCTTTAAATCGTTTTTCAATTTTTCAATTTGTCTTTGAATTGAATTTTTTAAAACTTCATCATTTTTAATAAAATCATTTTCTAATGATTTTTCAAGTTCATTTATTTTTTCAATAATTTCCTTTTTTTCCATAATTTTTTTTTGTCAAATTTAAGTTATTTTTTTAATATAAAGTGAAATTATTTAAAAAATTTTAAAGTGTAATTGTAAATATAGGCGTTTTCAGAAGTTTTTTTACAAAGAGTTATTTTAAATTTTATGTTTTTTTCATAAAACATTTTTCTGATTATATCTAAATTATTGTATAGACAATATATTGCATCTATATTGTATTCAATAATACTATTGTTATCAACTCCCGAACATATATCGTATATGGAGTTAGACAAAAAGTTTCTAATATTTTTTAACATATTTTTAAAAATAAGGTTATTGCATTTAATTTTATTAACTTTATTTCCATCATTATAATAATTACACTCAACATCTCTTGATAATAAAGAAAAGACGTATCTTTTTGCTTCTTTATATTCATCTAAAAATTCATAATCTTTGTATAAATCTTCTGAAATATAACCGAGTTTATATGCAGATTGCCAATAAGCATTTTTAATGTCAATGTTAATAAAAAATTCTCCTATTTTAACTTTGTTCCAAACATCTAAATTTTTTTCTTTAATTTTTTTGTTTTTAGATTCAACGATAAGTTCATGTATATTTTTAGAATTTACATTAAAAATTATGTCTTTTAATATAATGTTATAAAATTTTGAAAATTGAATGTTTGATAAACTTTCAAAATGTAAATTATTAGTAAAATGTATAAAACTATTATTGTTTACTATAAGTTTTAAATTTTGTTCTGATTTTTTTATTTCACGGACGTAAAAATTGTTTGAAATAAAATAATTTTTAATATCATTATATTCATCTTGGCTTATTATTTTTCTTGTTTTCATATACCTTTCATTATATCAATAATTTCCTGATTTGTAAATCCAAGTTCTTTTAATTCTTTAATCATTTTAATCTTTTTTTCCATAAGTTCAATTTTTTTATTTATCAAGTCAATTTCCTTTTCTCTTTCTGTTTCAGATTCTTTTGGTTTTTCTATTTCTGTTTCAGGTTCTTTTGGTTTTTCTATTTCTGTTTCAGGTTCTTTTGGTTTTTCTATTTCTGTTTCAGGTTCTTTTGGTTTTTCTATTTCTGTTTCAGGTTCTTTTGATTTTTCTATTTCTGATTCGTAAACATTTTTTTTTCTTTTTCTATCATATCCATAATCATATTCATTACCATCTGAATCGCAAGATATAAGATAAGATATATTATTTTTATTTGGTGTCGTACACTTTACAAACCATTCTTCAGTATATTTTTCTTCTCCTTCTTCTTTTTTGATTAAATTGCAATAATCAACAAAATCCTTAAAATACTCCTCATATTTAATATATTGATTACCTATAATTGGTGGTAGTTTGTAATAACTGACTTTAGATATAATTTTAAATTTTTTATCAATAAACATTTTGTTATCATCAGGAAAATCTGCAAGTTCCCAATAATGTCTTGGTTTAAGCCATTTTTCATAAAATTTTATTTTATCTTTCTCTTTTTTTAAATATTCTTTATATTTATCGTATATGTTTTTTTTTGTTATTTTTTCCCCATCTTTAAAATCTTTTTCTATTTTTCTTGATATGTTTGTTGCATCTTTGTCTTTTAATTTTTTATATTTATTTAATAATGTAGTTTTTATGAATTTTGCCGTACTTGATAAACGTCCTTTATTTTTTATTCCTCTATTTTTCAATTTGGCAAATATAATTATTCTTCAACAATTTCAATTTTAATTTTATCATCATTTTCATTCCAACTTGGTTTTTCAACTAATATTTGTAAATCTAATTTTTTTGAAAATTCTAAAATTTCACCAAAAGTGTTAATATCAAAAGTAGATATATCAAATACTATTGTTTGAAGTTTGTTTAGCGTCAATGATGAAATCATAATTGCAATCTTATACAATTCAGACGTTGACAATGAATTTTTGGTAATATATTTATCAAAATATTTAAGTTCGCCATAAGAATATGTTAATCCGTCAATATTTTTTAATTTTTCATTTAATAAAACTTCTATTTTAGTTTCGTTATTTTTTATTTCTCCGTCAATAAAATCGTATTCATGTTTTAAATTATTGTATTTAATTTTATGTGTTTCGTATTCTGATTTATACAAATTAAATTCTGTTATTTTATTTTTAATTTCGTTTAAAGATTCGTTGAATAATTGTGTGTTTTGGTTTATGTTTTTAATTGAAGACAAAATTTCATTTAGTTCTTTTCTTTTGTCATTTATTTTTTCATTTAAATTTTCAATTTCTGTTTCTGTTTTTGTAATTTTTTCTTTTATTTCTTTAATTTTTTCATCTATTTTATGCCTAAATTTTTCTGAAATTTCATTTAAGTTAGAATTAAATTCATAAAAAGTAATTTCTGAATACTTATTTATTATTTCAATTAACTTATTTTTTAATTCATCTTCTAAGTTTAATTTTTTATAAAAATCATTAAGTTCATTTTCTAATTTATTTAACTCCTGTGTAATATTTTCTTTCTCTTTTAAATAATTGTTTATTTCGCTTTCAATATTCTTTGATTTATTTTCAATTTCATTTTTTGTTTTTTCAAATTGAATTTTTTCGGTTTCAATTTTATTTTTTAATTCTTCTTCTTTGTTTAATAAATTTTCATAAAAAATTTCATAACTTTTAAACTTGCTTTCTGCATCTTTGTAATTTGCTTCTTGGTATTTCAATTTAGAATACAACGATTCTCTCTCCTTTTTTAGTTTCTCTATGTGATTTGATATTTTTTCAAAGTCGTCTATTTTTAATGCTTTTGCAAGATAGAATAATTGTTGTTTGGGCTGTATTTCAACAAACCTATCAATTTCAAAATCTTGAGGGAATATCCTATTTATTATATCTCTTGTTAATCTTTCTTTTTTTCCATCTGGAGTAATAAAGTACATGGTTTCTTTGTTGTTTTCATAATGAAGAGATATTTTTTCATTTGTAGTTAATTCCATTTCATAAAAACCATGCGTTTCATTCCATACTGGTTTTTTATCTATTGTTTTTGAAATTCGTTCAAATAAGAATTTTAAAAAAGTAGATTTTCCAATTTTATTTTTGCCTACAATAATGGCGTTTAACCCGTTAAAATTATAAGACAAATCTTCTATGCAACGGATATTTTTGACAGTTATTCTTTTAATTTTACTCATATTTTTAAATTTTTGTGTTACAAATGTACAACTTTATTTTAATTATATTTAATTTTTAAAAAAATTTTCATATAATAAAATCATCGTTTGTTTTTTTAATAAAAAGAGAGCCAATTTTTTTTGTTTTAAACAAAAAGTCGTAAAAATTAAGTATAAAGTTAATTTTTTCTTCAACTTCTGGATATTCTTCCATTATAATATAAATTTTAAAATCATCGTGTTTTTTATTGATGTTTATTGTAATTTTATCATAATTTAAAAATCTGCAATAATCTAAAATGTTGTTTAGTATTTTAAAATTTATAACATACAACTTATCTCTTTTTTTGACAAATAAGCAATAAATTATGTATGCTATTATTTTTATTTTTAATATCTTTTTTTTCATATTTTATTTAGTTTAATATATCTTTTTTCATCTACAATTATTCCTTTTGCATTGTCGCCATATTCCTCTTTTATTTCTTTAATAATAGTTTTTATTCTTTTGTTAAGATAGTTTTTTCTTACAATTTTTTCATTTAATAAAATTATAACATCTATATTTGTTTTCATACGTTTATCTTTTTTTTTTCTATTTCAAATATTAAATTATTTTCTTTAAAGAATTTTATTTTTTCTAAAATGTGTTTTGTTTTGTACTTTTTTTCATAATAATTTTTCAAATCATCAAGTTCATCGTTTAAAATGTTAAAACTTTCAGAGAGCAAATAATTTTCTGTTTGAAATTCTATTTCAACTTTTATCGTGTTATCTGTTTCCATATTTTTTTATTTTTTAATTATTGATACTCCGTTTTTAAATGGGTATTCAAAAACAAACTCATAACCATCAATCTGAATACTCTTGCTCTTTGGGGCGTCGTAGTAGTCTTCATCTATTGTTAAAAGTGC
>JAWBPL010000031.1:0-7683 GCA_038825025.1 Candidatus Woesearchaeota archaeon
AAAAAAACTAAATTTTATAAAGTTTAATTATTATAATATTTTATGCTTAAAAAATTATTAAAATCAAAAAAAGCAGATGACGAATCTTTTAATTTATTGTGGGATAAATTCCAAAATTTAGTCATTGTTTTCGGCTTAATATTTCTTTCATTAATGGCCTTTATCTATTCTTTGTCTAATTCAGAGTTTTTTGAAAAAAGTTATTTGGCAATAGATTTAGCATTAATTCAAGACACAATTTTAAGTTCAAACAATAAAATAATTTACATTTATGATAAAAACATGAAAGATTTTTCTTTAATTTTTGATGAAGAAAAAGTTAATATTGAAAAAGACAGCAATAAATTTTATTATTATTATTTAATAAATCCAGAAAATAAAATTGAAAAAAAAGAATTATTGCCTTTAATAGAAAAAACAGATAAACAAACAAAAAAAATACCAATAAAACTAATTATCTTAAATGATAAAAAAATAGAAATTTTTGATTTAAATGAAATTTTAATTAATCAAAATGAAATTAATCAAAAAATAATTTAACTAAAAATAATTTAAAAATAATAAAATAAAATGCATAATATAAAAAAGACTAATTAAAAATAATTTAAAAAATGAAACAAATAAAAAAAATTAATCTTATAAAAAAAATTATTTTAAATAAAAAAGCAAATTCCGAAGAAATAATACATAATATTTTTTTATTTTTTATTGTAACTTTTGTAATTGGTTTTGTTGTTTTTTTAATTAGCAGTAATATAAAATCAAGTCTAGATGTAAATGATTTAAAATTTTATACTTTCACTGAAAGACTTTTATATAACAAAAATTGCTTTTTATTTGAGGATATTATTTTAGAGCCTTTTGTTTTTGCTGAATATAAACTTAATCAAAATCAATTAAATAAATGCTTATTGAATGAAGGGAAGTATTTAGATAATATTAAAATAGGAGCAAAAATAAAAATTTTTTACACAAAAGATAACAAAAAAAATGAGATTGAGCTTTATTATAATAAAGATTATTATGATGCAGTAAAGCCTATTTCCTTTACAAATAATTATAAAAATCTTGCAAAAAGATATTTCATTTTAATTAAAGATGATTTAAATATATATCCCGGAAATATATTAATTGATTTTGTTTATTCAAAAAAATAAAAACAAAAAAATAAAAAATCTAATTTAAATAAAAAATTCTTTAAATAAAAAAAATAACTAAAAAAAATAACTAAAAAAAAAATAACTAAAAAAAAATAACTAAAAAAGATCATATTTTATAAAAATGTTTACAAAAAAGAAGAAAAAAATAAAAAAGCACTAAGCTATTTGGTTGACATAATATCTCTTTCTTTAATATTTATAATTGTTTTATTATTTGCAATTCTGCTTCAAAATATTAACCCAAAAGAATTTGAATTAAAAACATATAAAGAAAAAATAAACAATGATTTATTAATTATTAATTTATTAAAATATAATACTGATGAAGGAAAATTATTAGATACATTGCTTTTAGATTATTCAAATAATAATTTTGATAATTCTAAAACAAAAATAAATAAAATTTTTGAAAATGCATTTGAAAAAAAAATATGCTATAAATTTTATGTAAATGAAAAATTTTTTGAGGAAAAAGAAGATTGCATAAATTCAGATGATATTGGCTTAGACTTAGACTCAAAACTAAAAATTGCCAGTGATATTTCTGATAATGGCTTTATTGAATTTTGGATAAAGAATTAATTAATAAAAATATTAATAAATAAAAAAAGACTATTCTACAAATTTTTCTACAAATTTTCATATGTTTTTTTCATCAACAAAGCATCTTCCTCAATATTAGGGCTTTCAGAAATCACAACACCTTTTATTTTAAATTCCTTCCATGTTTTTATTAGTTCTTTATAATTTAAGTCTGATTCTTCTAAAACCAAGTGGTTTTTTTCTCCTTTTTCACCATAATTTATTCCAGATAAATGAATATGCATATTATTTAAGCCTTCTTTTCCTAAATATTTTTCAACATTTTCTAAAATTTCTTTAAATTCTTCATAAGTATTATATTTGCCATTTGTTCTTGCATGCAAGTGAGAAAAATCAATTACTGGCATAACACCATTAACTTCTTGGCTGATTTTTAATAATTCAATTAGATCGCCAAATTGTGTTTCTTTTCCTGTTGTTTCTGGCCTTAAATAAACATCATAATTATTTTCATCCATTTCTTTTCTTATTTTTTTTATATTCTCTTTAATTGTTTCAAAAACCTTTTCTTTTTCCATGTTTAAATAAAATCCAGGATGAAAACAAACACTATAACCATTAGCTAAACTTAATATCTCTGCAGATTTAAGAATTCTATTAATGCTAGCATGTTTCTTTTCTGGCTCAACAGCATTCAAATTTATAAAATAAGGTGCATGGCATGTTAATAAAACATTTTTTTCATTTATTGTTTTTCTAACTTCTGGTGCTTTTTCCTTGCTAATATTAATGCTATGAACAAACTCTAATTCCATAGCATCTAAATTTAATTCTCTGACTCTTTCAATTCCGCCAATTGTGTCTTTTTTTTTACTTGAAATTGGAATTCCTGCTGTTCCGAATAATAATGAATTTGGTTTTATCATAAAAAATAATAAATTAAAAGTTTTTATAAAATTATTCTTGAAATTAAATATATAAAAAATAAAATTAAAGAAAAGTAATATTAAATATTAAAATAATTAGAATAGAAATATTAAAATAAGTAAAGAAAAAAAAATAAAAAAAAAATCACATAAACATAATATTAATAAAAATAAATATCTTACAATTTAGTATGTTAGATAAACCAATAGAAACATTGTTTATTATTTTTGGCTCAACAGGTGATTTAACCCATAGAAAATTAATGCCTGCTTTTTATTATTTAGAATCTAAAAAATTAATGCCTGAAAATTTTGCTATAGTAGGAATTGCAAGAAAAGACAAAACAAACCAAGATTATAGAAACGAAATTAAAGAATCAATTAAAAAATTTACAAAATATAATAAAGAGGAAATAATAACTAAATTATTAAATAGAATATATTATTTTAAAAATGATTTTGACACTGAAAAAGATTATAGTAAATTAAAAAATTTTCTTTATGAGCTGGATTTAAATTACAATACAAAAGGAAATAGAATATTTTATTTAGCAACAAAACCAGAGCATTTTGAAAGCATAATTAAAAATTTAAAAGAAAACCAATGCATTAAAAAAGAGCAAAAAAACAAGATTATAATTGAAAAGCCTTTTGGTTATGATTTAAAATCAGCAGAAAAATTAAATAATATATTAAAGCAATTGTTCTCTGAAGAATCTATTTACAGAATAGACCATTATTTAGGAAAAGAGACTGTTCAAAATTTATTAGCATTAAGATATAGCAATAGAATTTTTGAATCTCTTTGGAGCAATAAAGACATAAAAGAAATACAAATTTCTGTTTTAGAGAATATTGGAATTGAAAACAGAGGCAATTATTATGATAATTATGGCTCATTAAAAGACATGTTCCAAAATCATTTACTTCAATTAGTTTCTTTAGTTGCTATGAATAATAAAAAAAATAAAACAGAGCATATAAAAAAAGCAAAAATAGATGTTCTAAAAAAAATAAAAATTAAAAAAATTGTTTTAGGGCAATATAATGGCTATCTTAATGAAAAAGATATTAAAAAAAAATCAATAACAGATACTTTTTCAGCAATAAAACTAGAAATTAATAATAAAAGATGGAAAAATGTTCCTTTTTTTATAAGAACTGGAAAAAACTTAAAAAGAAAAGCATCTGAAATTGTAATAATATTTAAAAAATCAAAAAACAATGATGCAGAAAACAATATTTTAAGAATAAGAATTCAGCCAGATGAGGGCATTCATTTGCAATTTAATGCAAAAAATCCAGGCAATGAATTTAAATTAATTCCTGTTTCAATGGATTTTTGCCATGAATGTTTATTTCCATTAAATACACCTGAGGCTTATGAAAAATTGATATATGATGCCTTAGTTGAAGATAAAACTTTATTTACTAGCTGGGAAGAAGTAAAACAATCTTGGAAGATTATTGATAAAATAAAAAAAATTAAAAAGCCATTTATTTATGAAAAAAACACTTGGGGGCCAAAAGAAGCAGGAATAACAAAATGGAAAGAGCCTTTATAAAAATTTTATAAAACTAAAAAAAATTAAAAAAGATATTATAAATATTGGAAATATAGAAAAAATAAATTTTAGGAATATTAAAATGAAAATAACAAATAACATAAATGAAGTAGTAAATAAAATTGAAAATTATATTAATAATTCAAAAAAGCCTGTTGTTTTAGGTTTTCCTGGCGGAAGAAGTGTCCAAATATTGTTTGATGAATTAAAAAAATCAAATATTGATTGGCAAAAAGTTCATATTTTTTTAGTAGATGAAAGAATTGTTCCATTGCATCATGAACAAAGCAACTATAATATGTTAAAAAATAACTTATTGGATTATTTAATTAAAGAGAAAGGATTGCCAGAAAAAAACATCCATGCTTTTGATATTGATAAGCATAATACAAAAACCTATACAGAGGAATTAAAAAAATTTGGCTCTTTTGATATTGCTATTTTTGGTGTTGGCGAGGATTGTCATATTTGTGCATTATTTCCTAATTACAGCATAAAAATAAAAAAGGATTATTTTGTTGAAATTGATAATTCTCCAAAGATGCCTAAAAATAGAATGACTTCTACAAAAAAACTTGTTTTAAAAACAAAATTAGGCATATTCTTATTTATTGGAAAAGAAAAAAAGCAGGCATTTGAAAAATTTTTAGATGAAAAAGTAAAAATTAATGATTGCCCTGCAAAATTAGCTTATAAAATAAATTCAATTGTATTGCAGATTGATTAAATAAAAAATAATAAAAAATAGATAAAAACATAAACAAATATAAACTAATTGGTGAAAAAAATGAAACTAGGCTTTATTGGATTGGGAAAAATGGGCCATTCCATGGTTAAAAGATTGTCAAAAGAGCATGAAATTGTTGTTTATAACAGAACAAGCGATAAAACAAAAGAAATTATAAAAGAAAACAAGAAAAAAATATTTCCTAGTTATAGTATTAAAGAATTGATTAAAAAATTGCCTAAACAAAAAATAATTTGGCTTATGATTCCTCATGAGGCAATTGATGATTCTTTAAAAGAGATTTTGCCTTATCTAAGTAGAGATGATATTGTTATAGATGGTGGTAATACAAATTATGAAGATTCTATTAAAAGAGCAAATGAATTAGAAAAAAAAGGTATTTATTATTTAGATATTGGCACTAGCGGCGGCATTCATGGTGAAAAAAATGGCTATTGTTTAATGGTAGGTGGAAATAAAAAAGCATATGATATAATTAAACCAATTTTAAAAACATTAGCATCAAAAGAAGGATTTTCTTATATAGGAAAAAGCGGTTCAGGTCATTATATAAAAATGATTCATAATGGAATTGAATATGCATTAATGCAATCTTATGCAGAAGGTTTTGAGTTATTAAAAAATTCGCAATATAAATTTTCAAATAAAGAATTAGGAAATATTGCAAAATTATGGAATAACGGATCAGTTATTAGATCTTGGCTTTTAGACTTATTAGGTGAATCTATAAATGATACAGATAATATAAAAGATTACATAGGTGGCGGCTCTACTGGAAAATGGTCTGTTATTGAGTCATTAAAAACAGAAACTCCAAGTCCAATGATAAGTTTAGCATTAGCATTAAGATATAGATCAAGACAACAAGAAAGTTTTTCAGGAAAAATTGTTGCTTTATTAAGAAATAAATTCGGTGGCCATGAAGTAAAAAAAGAATAATTCAATCATAATAAATCTAATTAAAAAGAAAATTAAATTATGTTAAAAATAACTAAAAAACAAAAATAAAATTAAAAAATCAAATAAAATAAATAATAAAATTAAGCATTTTTTAGTAATATAATTATTATAAAGAAAAATATAGTATAAAAAATCTATTTTTTAAAATCTATAAAAAACTTTATAAATCTGCTATTTTTTTTCTAATTTATGGAAAAAATTTTTAATGTTTTTTTTTGAGAAAAGCCAGTAAAAATGCTATTAGAGATGAATAGAAATTCAAAAAAAACAATTTATGCTTCTAATGTTGCGAAAGCTGTTGATTGCACATATTCACATGTTGTAAAAATATTACAGCAAATGCAAAAAGCAGGTTTAGTTTCTTTTAACAAACAAGGCAGGTTAAAATATTTAAGCTTGACTAAAAAAGGCGAAGATTTAGCAAATTACATTGAAAAAATTAACATTGTTTTAAAAGAATAAATTTTAATTTTTAAAATAATTCTAATAACTCTAATTATTATTTAATAAAATTTAAAATATTTTTAATTGAAATTTCAAAAACAGCCCTGTGGTGTAGCGGCCAATCATGCGAGGCTCTGGACCTTGCGACCCAGGTTCGAATCCTGGCAGGGCTATCTGTTTAATAAAAAAATTAGTTTAGCCTTTTTTTTAATAAAAAAAAGTTATTTTTTATAACCTTAAATTTATATTTAATTTTTTTTTTATATTAATTATGAATTTTATAATTGATTATTACATATCTATAGAAGAGATGCAAGAGACCTTGATTTTTTAAGACAAATTTCTCCTTTTGACATCATTTATTCTCATTTATTTTTTTATAGAATGTTTAGTTTAGATGAAGGAAAAAAATATATTGAATTTTTAAAAACTTTATTAAACCCAAATGGGATTTTGCTTATAGATTTTCCAGATTTAGCTAAAAAAGGTTTATTTGAAACTAAAATAGGAACTTATAAGGATGAGGGTATTAAGGAAGTGCCTTTTATTTTTTATCAAAGAATTTATTAAAAAGAAATTTTCTTTTACTTCATATAATAATAACAAAAAAAGAAAAAAATTTATTTTATCAAACTTTAAAAAAATTAATAAAAAGAATTAATTAATTTTATTTAATTTTTTTTGTGATTTTGATAACAATTTCTGCAATAAACTGGTTTGCCTTCTATTGGTTTAAATGGAACTTCGCATTCCTGGCCACAGTCAGCACAAACAGCTTTATGCATTTCTCTTGGACCAAAGCTTCTTCTGAAACCTTGGTTTCTATTTTCATAACCCATATTTTCACCTTATACTTTACTGAAAGAACTTAAACAAAGAATTCAATAACAAAATTTTTATTTTTTGCTAAAGAATTTAGTTAAATTCTGCCAGCTATATTAATGAAAAAAGGAGATATTTATAAAAGTATTCATTAATCAAACTAATATGGAACCATTATGCCCTTATTTTGGAAAATGCGGCGGCTGTTTAGCACAACATATAGATTATAATTTACAATTACAAAACAAAAAAAATGTTGTGAAAAATGCAACTGGCTTTGATTCTGATAAAATAAAGGTTTTCTGTGATGAGCCTTATTATTACAGAAACAGGATGGATTTTATTTTTCATAAAAAAGGCATTGGTTTCAGGGAAAAAGGTAAATGGCATTCAATAGTAAATATTGAAAAATGTTATATTGCAAATGAAAAAATAAATAATTTAGTTAAAGAGATAAGAGATTATTTTATTGATATTTTGGATATTGATGCTTATGATTTAATTAAAAAAACAGG
>JAWBPL010000032.1:0-7542 GCA_038825025.1 Candidatus Woesearchaeota archaeon
GTAAGAAAATATTAAAAATTATTATTAATTTAAATTTTATATTATTTATTTGAGGTGGAAAGGTGAAACACTTTTTTAACAAAATAAAAGAAAAAGTAAAAAAATGGGGATTTGACGACGAAGCAAACGAAGATGTTGAAGAAGAATATTTAGAATTAGATGCTGCTGTAAAAAAGTCAGCATCACAAAAAATAGTAGTTAGGCCTTTTGTTTTAGATGATTTTTCAGATGTCAAAGATGTTGTTGATACAATAAGAGAAGGCTATTCAATTGCATTGGTAAATATAAAAGTCTTAAAAGAAAAAGATATGGTTGAATTAAGAAGAGCTATAAACAAATTGAAAAAAACATGCGATGCTATTGGTGGCGATATTGCAGGTGTTGGCGAAGACTATATTGTTGTAACACCAAGCTTTGCTGAAATTTACAGAACAAAAGAAAACCAAACAACAGAAGTAAAAGAAGATAGTGATAATAAAGACAGCGAAGAATAAAATTAAAAAAAGAAAAAAATAATAAATCTTTTAAAACTAAAGATTAAAATAACTTTTTTAATATATTTCTTTTTTATTTATTTATGGATTTCAAATGCCCTTATTGCGGCCAGTCTAGAATGCAGCATTTAAGAAGTTGCCCTAAAATTTATTCTTTAATAAAACAAAACCAATTTAACACAAAGGCAAAACAAGAATATTTTGGAAAATCACCAAATGTATTTGTTGGCTCTTTTAATTATCCAAATGTAAATATAGGCTTTTTTTCTAACGAGGAAATTCCTGAAAATGCAGATAATCCTAATAATTGGGCAGAAAAAAATTTTAAAATTCCTGATGTGATTGACATAAGAAGTAATTTAATTAATTCTAAATTCAAAGCAAATGTAAAAATAAGTGAAATAAATAATAATAATAAAAATATTGGAAAAACTTTTGACCAAAAGTTTCAAGAAAAATTTTTAGAAATAACTCAAGAAATTTCAATGGCAGAAAAGCCTGTTGATGTTCAAGTATCTTTAGAAAAAAAGCCTTTTTTTAATATTTCTTATGAAAATGATATAACTGCATTTGGCCCAAGCATTAATTTAAAAAAAGCTGAGATAACAGAAAATCCATATATAAAAAAACCTGTTGAAAAAGTTGTTTCAGATACTGATTTAAAGGCAACAGAAGCAATAAATTATTTATATGAAAAAGGCTATGATAATTATTTTTTAACAAAATTAATTTCTGTTGGGAATATCGGATTAAAGGAAAACAGGAAAATTGTGCCAACAAAATGGAGCATTACTGCAATAGACGACTCTATTGGAAAAAATATTATAAATGAGATAAAAAATTATAATTACTATGATTATGTTTCTCATTTTGGCTCTTATCTTGGAAATTATTATTTAATTTTATTTTTTCCAGAGCCATGGGCATATGAATTATTTGAAACATACATTGGAGATTTAAATAATCCTTTGCCGGAACAAACAATGGCTGATTATGAATTTTATAACAGTAGAAAGGATTATGCTGAAAATACAGTTGGCGGCTATTATGCTGCAAGGCTCTCAATATTAGAATATTTAAAAGAAAAAAAAAGACAAGCATCTGTTATTGCTTTAAGGTTTATTTCAAATGAATATTATATGCCTTTAGGTGTCTGGGTTGTCAGAGAAGCAGTAAAACAAGCATTAAAATCAAAAGAATTAAGATTTAGCTCAAAAGAATTAATGCTTAAATATTCTGAATTATTATTAAAAAAAAAATTTAATTATGACAAATTAAATAAAAGCATTATTTTAAGAGAAATGAAAGAGCAAAAAAGATTATTTGAATTTTGAAAATAAACTTTTTTTTACTTTCCGCTTCTCCATACTTTTTTGCATTTTTTGCATTTGTAAAATCTTGTTGGCGGTTCATCAGCTCTTCGCATTTGAACAAGCCAAAAATAAACACCAATATTGCCACAATTCCAGCATTTTATTGGCAAGACATCATCTCCTATATGTTCATTTTCCTCATCAATAATCTCAATTTCTTTATGTTCTATTTTTTCATTAAAAAGGATTTTATTTTTTTCATTTATCTCTTTTTTAAAACCGCATTTACATGCTAAAATAAGAGTAGTTTTATCAGAATTATTATCTTTATCAATCTCTTTTTTAGGCAATAAAATTGAATGGCAATTAGGGCAAAATTCCATTCTTAAATAGAATTTATAAGGATTTTAATTTTTTATTATTCTAGAAAAAGAATTAAAAAAATTAAATATTAAATTAATTTAAATAATAATCTTATAAATGAATGTGTAGAATTTATAGTAAAAGAACATCCTGAAACAAGAGAATAAAAAAAATAATTATTTAAAAAAATATTTTAAAATTATTTATTTTCAACCAACTTAATTTCTATATCCCCAAAATGAACATCTTGTAATAAATCAACTTTTCTTTGAAAGTCTAAATGCAATAAAGGAATGAAAGTAAAAACTTTTTCTTCTTTTGATTCATTATTTAAAAGATGGTGAAATTTTAATTTTTCTTCTTTATTGTTCTTTTTAAAAAAAGTTATAACTTTATTATATACCTCTTTAATAACTAAACTAATGTCTCTTGGCTTTTCAGGAGCTTTAACTTCTGGATGCTGAACAATTTTAGCAGGCCTTCTTTGATAAACTTCCAATGCTTTTTCTAATGCTTTAACTAAATCAAAAACACTTACTTTTCTTTTTCTCGGCTGTGGAGTTCTTGGATATAAAGCAGGTTTTTCATTTAATTCATTAAGATTATAACTGCTTATATCAATAGCACCATTCTCATAATTTACTAATTCTTCAAATGGAACATCCTGATTTGAATTTGCTGATGCAATCAAAGCATCTAAAGCACTTATATCTTCTTCTAAAAATCTATAAGACTTAACTCTCAACATTATTGCTGCTGCCAACAAAACTTTTCCAGAAATCTTTAAATCCATTTCTTTTAATTTTTTTAATCTTTCTAAAAACTTATTGGCTAAAAGAGAAACATCAACATCCCAAGGATCCATTTTTTCAGAGCTGACTAAATCATATATCATAGATTGCCATGTAATCTCATCATTATTAAAAAGAATATTAAAAATCTGGTCATTAGATTGTAAATTTTGATTATCAATTAAAGAGGACATTTTTTATTTCTTTGAAAAACTTTTTGTTTTATAAAGTTGTTTATTGTCTTAAGTGTTTATATTGACTTAAAAGTAATATTAAATTATTTTTTAAATATATATAAGTTATTATTATAAGTATAAATTTGTATACTAGTATATAAACATTACTATTTTAAAAGAAGCAAATTTTACTATAAAATTATTAAATTATTTTAATTTTTATAAATTTACAACTTAATAGTAATAAAAAAACAAAAAATTTATAAACTAATTACCTTTATTTAAATATATGAGTAAGAGTTTATCTGATGAGCAAATAGAGTTATTAATAAAGCTTTCAGAATATAAAGTTGTTTATATAGAAAATAATGAAGGATTAGATAAAGAATAGATTAGATAGATTAGCTAAGCTTTTAGATAAGAAAGATTTAAAAGAGCATCAAAGAGAAAGGCTTTTAAGAGTCATGAATTCCTATGGAATAAGACCAGTCATTCCATTAACAGCAAGATTTGTTTTTACTTATGGAAAATATGAAGAATCTGAAAAAATAAAAGAAGCTCTCTTAGCAAAAAATCCTAATATTAGAGAAATTGGAGATCAAATTTCACCTTTAGTTTATTTGGTTTTATCAAGTTCAAGCAATGCACTTAAAGGAATAGACCTAAAAAAAGATGAATTAAAACAACAAAAAAAACCATTAGAAGCTATATTAGGAGAAGAGCAAGTTCCAAATTTATTTGTTGAACCAGAAATAAATGTTGAAGGAAATTTAGATATTAATTCAATATTTACAACAGCAGAAGAACAATATGCAAATTATATGTCTTTATTAAGAAATTATTTTTCTGGAAATAGTTCAAATATAACAGAAACCGAAAGAAAAAAATTTAAAGAAATAGATGAAATATTAAAAAGCTATAGTATATCAAGAGAAAATCTAAGAAATGAATTAAATAAGGGTAATGGAGAAAACTTATCTCGTGTTTTAGATAAATTATACAGAAATCATTTATCTTTAATTAACAGCTCAAATGACCCAAGAACACAATCTTTATTTGATACATTAGTTTATTATCAATTTAGATATTTAATAGGCTATGATAAAGGACAAGAAGATATTGTTGTTGTTTCTTTAGATTTAGCAGGAATGAAACATAATAATGAAAAAGGTCCTGGCCCATTAGAGAATGATGAGTTATTAAAGGCTTTATCAAGGGCCTTTACAAAAACAACAAGAACAAAAGATTTCGGCTTTAGATATCATGGCTCTGGCGGAGATGAATTTGTTATGATTTTTTACTTTGATAGAAATTCTTCAGATAATAGATCTAAAAATCCAGTCTTTGAAAATAATAATAATAATAATAATAATAATAATAATAACGAACTATATTTATTTGTTATAACTAAAATTACTGATATTTTATATGAAGGATTAAAAAACCAATTAGATTATATACAAAATCAGATAAATTGCGGAAGATATGTAATTTTAGGACAAACAAGTAAATAAAAAAATATAAATAATTTTTTTTACTTTTTTAGATATTTAGTTTTTTAAAAGTTTTGTTTTTTTAGCTCTTGCTCAAATATTTTTTCTAATTTTTCTTTAAATTTCAATGGAATTGTTTTTGATTCATGTATTCCAAAATATTTTTTTTTTAATTCATTAGCTCTTGGCTCTACACTTTTTAATAAGTCTATTTTAAATTTGTCAATCAATTCTCCTTTAAAACCATTTTTATAAGCTAAATAAAATGCATATAATTGTTCTTCTGAACCGCAGCCAGATGCATCATATCCAATAGAGCATCCTTCTTTTTTTTCAATTCCAAAACAAGAAAATAAATGCTCGTTTTCCTTAACTAACATATCTGTTCTAAATCCAATGCTTTTAGGATCTAAATTATTAGCTAACATAAATATGTAAATTCTTGCACATTTAGAGCAATGCTCACACCAATAATGTTTTTTTCCATATTCATTTTCATCAGGAAAACAAGACATTTGATATTTTCCTATTTCCTTATATCTGTTATGCAAAATTTTTATAATAGCTAATTCATATAACGGCTCTATAAAACTAGAAACTTTCATTCCAATAAAAGAAGCCATGTTATCCATTTCTTTAACCCAATCACTTGTTTGATCATAAACAGGATAACTTAAAAAGCCTTCATTATTAATATAAGTGTCATCGCAACTTTTTTCATCTCCAAATAAAATATATTTTGCATTTTCATAATATGCGAAAGGCATTATATCAAACAAAAGCTCTGTCATTAAATGCCCATATCCTAACTCAGTTCTTGGCAATTTCCAAGTTCTATAATCATGCAAAATTCCTGTTTGATTATCTATAGTATAAACTTCAGTATTAAATTCTTTTGAGAATTTTTTAATTAATTCTTTTTTATATTCGTTTTCTAATTTAACAGCATTATCTAACATAAAAACAGGCACAGGATTTAAGCCTAATTCTTTTGCTAAAGCAAAAGTCAATAAGCTATCTTTTCCAAAAGACATATTTACAATTGCTTTTTCTTGAAAGTCTTTTTTTAATTCTTTATCTGTTTTTATTTCTTTTTCAATATCAATTATGTTTTTTATTTCATAATCATTAAAAATTACATTTAAATCTAAAAAATTTTTTAATTGCTCTTTTGTAGAAACACTATCAACATCTGCACAAAAACTTAAATTATTTAAGTGAGCATTAAATATTTGCTGTTTAAACATTGGATAAGAAGTTTTAAATTTTAAATTTTTCAAATCAGAATAACTTTTTTCCTCATTTAAGTTATTGTCTTTTTTTTCAATTCTATAAAATTTATTTTTCCAGTTCTGGCTTAACATTTGAGGCAAATGCAAAACTTTTAAGTAAGCATAATTATCAGAAAAAATATCTTTAAGTTTTTCTGGATAATTTTTCCAAATTTTTTCTGGAAATATTAAGTCATATTCTTTTTCATCTATAATTAATTTTAATCCGCTATTTGTTTTTTTGCAGTCAATAATCATTTTTACACCATAAAATTTTTGATTAACTTTTTAATTTTCTTAGAATAATAATTAAAAATAAAAAAAATAAATTAATAAAAAATTCATTTTAAATCAATTATAATTTAATTTATTTATAATTTTAATCCGCTGTTGTTTTTTAGCTCAGCATTTAATTCTTTTAGCAAGCCATATCTCTTAAATGCTTCAAACAAAATATTAATGATAATATCGTCATAACTCATTCCTGCTGTAAAGCATGCTTTTGGAAATCTTGAATTTTCCAAAGGATCTGGCATTAATCCAGGCAAAGCATTTAATTCTAAAACATTTGGAATGCCATTTTTATCTAATCTTATGTCTAATCTTGCTAAGTCAACACAGCCTAAAACCTTAAATGTTTTTAATGAAACTGCTTTAATCATTCTTTCTAATTCTTTTGAAATCTTTGCTGGGCATACTACTGGATCAACAGGATTATTAGGATTATCCCAAATCCATTTTACTTCATAAGAATCAAACTTATTTACATGTTCAGGCAAATAATCAAAAGTTACCTCAACAATTGGCAAAACTTTAGGTGGATTATTTCCTAATATTGCAACAGTAAATTCTCTTCCATCTAAATATTCCTCAACTAAAGCTTCTTGATGATAATTGTTAATAACAAATTTTAATTGTTTTCTTAATTCTTCTTCATTTTTAACTAGTGATTCATTCCTAATTCCTTTTGATGAGCCTTCACCATTCGGCTTTACAAATAAAGGAAAACTTAATTCTGGATTTAATTTTTGATTCCAATGACTAAAAATTTGAAATTTTGGAGTTGGCACATTATAATATTGCAAAATTTCCTTTGTTCTTCTTTTATCTAATGTCAATGCTTGTGTAAATACACTGCTTCCAGTATAAGGAATTCCTAGCATATCTAAAATTGCAGGAACTTGGCTTTCTCTTGAGCCTCCATTTAAACCTTCTGCAATATTAAAAACAAAATCATAATTTCCATATTTTATTTTTTCAAAAAAGTCCTCATTTGCTTCAACTAATTCAGCTATAAAACCCTTTTTTTCCAAAGCATTTTTTATTGCTGTTGGAACTGCCAGATTATCATACTCTGCATAATAGTCTTCTGGCATATTTGCAGGCGGCTCTTTTTTTAAATTAAAAGCCACAGCTATTCTTGGTATGGGGTTTTTAAATACATATTTTTTCATTGCTTAACCTCCTAAATTCATATTATATTTTATTAAACTATAATTCCTATTCATTTTTATTAGACAATATTTTTTTATAGATAATATAAAAAAATAAAAAACATAGAAGAATTTTTTAAAAGAAAATTTAAAAAAATTAAATAAAATTTTAAAAGTTTTATTTATAAGACTCAATCTGTCTTTAAAC
>JAWBPL010000033.1:0-7546 GCA_038825025.1 Candidatus Woesearchaeota archaeon
AATTTATATACTTAAATATATATATTATTTTATGGTATGGCAAAAGCAAAAAGCATATCTAAAATAAAAATAAACAAAAAGTGCAACAGGTGTAATTCTGAAATGGAAATTTTTGGAAAAAAAATAATAGGAAAAACAAATTATTATTTATTAAAATGTCCTAGTTGCAGATACACTTGTGCTAGAAGTAACTAAAAATAAAAAAAGATAAAGATTAAATAAATATTATTTTTAAAAAAGAATATTATTTTAAAAGGTTTAAATATCTATAATTTTGCCATGCCTTCCAACATTAAATATTTTAGTTTTACCAATTATCTCTTCAATTCCTTCAGCTTCATGAACATGGCTGCAAAGCATTATATCTGGCTTAAATGCTTCTATTGCTTTTTTTACACCATCTGAGCCAGGAACAAATCCGGATAATTTTTCCATTTTTGTTTCTGTTGGATGAACATGAGTAACCATTATTTTTTTATCCAAGTATTTTATTTTATCATAACCTTGCTTTAATAAATCATAAATCTCTTTATCTGTCATTTTATTTTTTGGGCCAATATTTGCTCCTCCACAACCAAAAATACCAACATTTTCATATCTAACTGAATAGCCATGAATGTTTTTTACACCATACATTTCTGCTAAAAAATCAATTGTTGCAACAGTTTCATGATTTCCAGGAATAAGTAAAACTTTTTTATTTCTTTTAACAAAAGGGCCTACAATATTATCAGTATTCATTTCATGAAATGTTAAATCACCGCAAAGAATAACTAAATCAACTTTTTCTTTTTCTGCTTTTTGAGCTAATTTTTCAGCTAATGTTTGATCACTATGAATATCGCCAGCAGCTAAGATTTTCATTTTTTCACCTTGTTAAAATTTTATGAGATTATTTATTTTAGGCATTAATTATTTTAGTATATTTATTTTCATGAATTTATTTATTTTTAGTTAATATTTTTTATGAATTTATTTTTATTAATTTATTTTAAAGTTCTTTTAAAAAATTTTTTAAAAAAAATCTCAAAGATAATTTAAAATACTTAAAATAAATATTAATAAATATGCAATTTTATAAATATTTTGTTAAAGGCATTGTTCAAGGAGTAGGTTTTAGGCCATATATTTACAAAAAAGCAAAGCAATTTAATTTAAAAGGCTATGTGAAAAATATAGGCTCTGGTGTTGAAATTTTAGTTAATGATAAAAATTTTATTAAAAAGCTGAATGATTTGCCGCCTTTGGCAAAAATAATTAATTATGATTTTAAGGAAATTGATTTTGAAGAAAGCGAAAAGTTAAAAGAGATTTATAAAGAGTTTTTAATAAAAGAAAGCTCTTTTTCAGAAGGAGAAACTATATTGCCTAGCGATGTTTCTATCTGTGAAGATTGTTTAAATGAATTAAGAAACCCTACTAATAAAAGGCATAATTATTATTTTATAACCTGCACTAATTGTGGGCCAAGATTTACAATAATAGAAGATTATCCTTATGACAGGCCTTTAACTTCTATGAACTCTTTTAAGATGTGTGAAGATTGTAAAAAAGAATATACAAATGCTTTAGACAGAAGATATCATGCACAGACAATTGCCTGCAAGAATTGCGGGCCAAAATTATTTCTAAAAAAATATGAAAATAACAAATTTAATGTTATTGCAGATGATTTAGAGGCAATAAAAAAAACAGCAGAATTATTAAAAAAGGGAGATATTGTTTCTATAAAAGGAATAGGTGGAATTCATTTATGCTCTACTATAAATAATGTTAATAAAATTAGAAAAATGCTTTTTAGAGAAAATAAGCCATTCGCAATTATGGTTAAAAATTTAAATGAAGTGGAAAAAATTTGTTTTGTTAATGAATATGAAAAAAAACTTTTAGAATGCAAAGAAAAGCCAATAGTTGTTTTAAGAAAAAAAAATAAAAATGATTTTTTAGAAGTTTCTGAATTAGATTCTTTAGGAGTAATGCTGCCTTACACTGGCTTGCATTATTTATTATTTGATTATATTGATGAGCCATTAGTTATGACTTCTTTTAATATGCCAGGAGAGCCTATGTTTCTGGAATTAAATGATGAAACAATAAAAAATAATGAACTACTTGTTTATTATTTAGAGCATGAAAGAACTATTATTAATAGATGTGATGATTCTGTTGTAAAGGTTATTTCTTTTTTTAATAATAAAAAAAATCATGATGAAAAAAAAATTAAAAAAAATATTGATTTTAAAAAAATTTTTTTGAGAAGATCTCGTGGTTATAATACAGAGCCTATTGAATTAAATTTAGAAATGCCTTTTTCTTTTAAGGAAACAATTGCATTGGGAGCAGAATTAAATAATTCAGTATGTTGTGTAAAAGGAAATAAAGCCTTTTTATCACAATATATAGGGCAGACACAAAAAGAAAAAACATTTAATTACTTCAAAGAAACAATTGACAAAATGATTAAATTAACAAGATTAAAACCTGAAATTATTGCCTGTGATTTACACCCTAATTATAATTCCTCTATTTATGCAGAGGAATTAGCAAAAAAATATAATGCAAAATTAATAAAGATACAGCATCATAAAGCACATATTGCCAGTGTTGCTGCAGAGCATTATTCTGATTTTTCTGATGGCTTAAATGAATATATTGGAATTGCAATGGATGGTTTAGGTTTTGGTGATGATGCCTCAATTTATGGCGGTGAGGTTTTTTATTTTAATGGAAAGGATTTTTTAAGAATTGGGCATTTAGAAGAGCAATATCAATTAAGTGATTCTTTTACATTATATCCTAAAAAAATGCTTTTTTCTATTTTAACTAAATTTTTAGATTTTTCTGATATTATAAAAACAGAAATTTTTGAAAAAAAAGAAAAAAAAGAATATTTATTATTATATAATGCAATAAAACAAAATTTCAATTTAATAAAAACAACAAGCACTGGCAGAATTTTAGATTCTGTTTCTGCTTTATTAGGTTTATGCGATTATAGAGATTATGATGGCAGGCCTGCTATTTTATTGGAAAGCTTTGCTTATGAAAATTTTTTGAAAAAAGATTTTTATGAATTTGAGCCAGTTATTAATCAACTAGATGACAGATTTGTTTTAATGACAACACCTTTAATTAAATTTATTTATGAAATCTTAAAAAAAACAGATGAAAAAAATTTAATAAAAACAAAAAAAAAATTAGCTTTAACAACTCATATTTATTTAGCAAAAGGAATGTTAAAAATAGCAAATAAATATATAAATAATTTTATTCAAAAAAATTTCAAATATCCTAAAACAAATAATAAAAAAATTCCGATTTTGTTTTCAGGAGGTGTTGCCAATAATTCCATAATAACTTCAATAATGCTTGAAAATAATGTTTTGATAAATGAGAAAGTGCCTTGTGGCGATGGAAATATTAGTTTAGGGCAGGCTTATTTAAGTAATATATTAAAATAATTTTATAATTTAGTTAAATCATAATTTAGTTAAAATTTACTTATTCAAAATACTATAAAAAGCATTAAATATAGGCTCTTCTGTTGAAAATAAAAAGAATTTGCCTTTTGATTTTAATGTTTCTTGCTAAATGTTCAAAATGTGCTTATACATTCTTTCTCTGTATTCCTGCCTTTTTCTTTCACTTATATAAGTTTCAAGTTTTTCTCCTGTTTCTGAATCCTCTAATTCTAAAGAGCCATAAACATTAAAATTAGTTTCTGTTTTATCTAAAATTTGAATTACTTTTAAATCATGTTCTTTAAATAAATGCAATGTGTTTTTTAGATTTTCTACATCAAATAAAAAATCAGAAATAAAAATTATTAAGCTTCTATTTTTTATTGATTTTTTATATTTTTTAACTTCTGTTTCAAAATTTATTGTTCCTTTGCATTTTATTTTATTAAAATGATCTAAAAAGCTTAAAACTAAGTTAGAGCCTTTTTTTGCTCTTAAATAATCTGACTTATCAGACAATAAAACTAAATTAAATCTTTCATTGTTTCTAGCTGATAAATATGCAAAGCCTAATGCAAGCATAGCAGCATATTCAAATTTTGTATTTCCTGTTCCATAATCCATGCTTTTGCTTACATCAATTAAAACATGCACACTAAGATTTTTTTCTTCCTCATATCTTTTTACAAAAAATTGGTCTGTTCTTGCATATATTTTCCAATCTATTGCTCTGTAATCATCTCCTGGTGTATAAGGTCTAAAATCATTTATTATTAAGCCTTGTCCTGTAAATGAGGATTTTCTTGAGCCAGAAAAACTTGAAGTCACTCTTTTATTTATAATAACATGAAATCTTTTTAATTGTGATAAAAATTGTGTGTCTATCATCTTGCTATTATTTTATTAATAAAAAAACAAATAAAATTTTTATGTTTTTTATCTTGCTTTATCTAATATAACTTTTATTGCATCATCTGTTGATAAGCCTTTTCTTTCTGCTTCAAAATTTAAAATTATTCTATGCCTTAAAACAGGATAGGCCATTTTATCAATGTCTTCTTTGCTGACATAATTTCTTCCAGAGATTAAAGCAGATGCTTTTGCTGCTAAAACTAAACCTAAAGAAGCTCTAGGAGAAGCCCCATATTCAATTAAAGATTTCTCTGTTCTTGTTAAATTAACTATTTTTAAAACTCTTTTTTTTAAATCAGAGGCAATTGGCACTTCCTTAACATATTGCTGAAATTTTTCTATATCTTTTTCATCAAATACTTTTCTTATTGAAGATATTGTTTCTTTTCCAGTAAATCTATCTACAATTTTTTCTTCTTCATCAATTGAAGGATAATTAACCTTTATTTTAAATAAAAACCTGTCTGTTTGTGCTTCTGGCAATGGATAAGTTCCTTCTTGCTCAATTGGGTTTTGTGTAGCTAAAACAAAAAATGGCTTTTCTAATTTAAATGTTGTTCTGCCTAATGTAACTTGCTTTTCTTGCATTGCTTCTAATAATGCAGATTGTGTTTTAGGTGTTGCTCTATTAATCTCATCAACTAAAACAATATTTGCAAAAATCGGGCCTTTATGAAAAACAAATTCTCTTTTTCCGTCTTTTTCCTCTAAAACATAAGTTCCTGTAATATCCGTTGGCATTAAATCAGGAGTGCTTTGAATTCTTGAAAATGACAAGCTCATAACTTCAGCTAAAGTTTTAATCATGGTTGTTTTTCCTAATCCAGGATAACTTTCTAAAAGAGCATTTGCATCACATAAAATAGCAATAATAATCTCTTTTATTACATCTTCTTGACCTATTATAACTTTATTTAATTCTTTATATATTGCTTGTATTTTATCTTCAACTTCTTTCATTTTTCACCACACTTGATTTTTAAGATTATTTAAAAACATAATAAATAAAAATTTTAAACTAAAAATAATAAATTAAAATAAATGATTGTTTTTAATGTTTTCTTATTTTTTATTTTTTTACATAAAAGATAATTATAATAATAAAATTTTTATATAAGATTATTTAGTTTTTTAAAAAATGAGAGAAATTACAACTTATATTGGAGAAGTAGATATATTCCTTTTTTTAAATACACATTAGAAGCATTAGCCGCAAATTTTTTTGGTGTTAAACCATTAGAAGAAAAGAAATGGTCTTTAAAAATTGAATATTCTTTTCAAGATTCTGAAAGTAACGGAAATAAAAATGAGGATTTATTAAGATTAATTTATACTAAGGGAAATGAATCAGAGATTTATGAGTTTTCAAGCGATGTAATTAGAATAAAAAATTCAACTCAAAGCATTGAAATACCCATTAATATTGTTTTTTTAAAAATGAATTTTTTATTAAATATTGATAAAAAAACTTTATATTCATTTCCTATAATTGCAGATAATTTAAAAAGAGTTATAGAATCTGGAAAAGCAGAAAGATATCAAAATTTTTTAGAACATATGCATAATATATTTGTTAATTTTTATTTTGCAGTACATTTAAGATATCAAAGTATGTTTGTGAATTAATAAAATATTTTAATTTGAATAAGTTCTAAATTTTTCATTTAAATTTAAATAAAAAAATCTATTTTTTAAAAAAAGTAAAATTTTAATTATTCTTATTTTAATCATTAATCTTTTTTGTCATCATCTACTACTTCGCCATCAACAACTTTTTCATTGTTTTTTGAGTTATTTGAGTTAGTTGCTTGTGTCTGCTGTCTTGCTTCTGCTGCTTTTCTGTAAATTTCTTCTGATATCTTTTGGAATTTTTCTGTTAATGAATCTTTTGCTTTTTTGATTGCTTCATAATTATTGTCTTTATCTTTTAATAATTCTTTTAATGCATCAATATCTTTCTGTAATGGCTCTGTTAATGATTTATCAACATTAGGCATTTCTTTTAATGTTTTCTCATATTGGAAAACTAGGCTTTCTGCTTCATTTAATGTTTCAATTTTTTCTTTTCTTTTTTTGTCTTCTTCTGCATGCATTTCTGCTTCTTTTCTCATTTTTTCTATTTCTTCTTGGCTTAATTTTGTTGAAGCAGTTATTCTAATAGATTGCTCTTTTCCTGTTCCTAAATCTTTCGCTGAGACATGAACTATGCCATTAGCATCAATATCAAAAGTAACTTCAATTTGTGGAATGCCTCTAGGAGCTGGTGGAATTCCTGTTAAATCAAATGTTCCTAAAACTTTATTGTCATTAAACATCGGCCTTTCACCTTGGCCTACTCTGATTGTAACTGCTGGCTGATTATCAGAAGCTGTGCTGAAAATCTGGCTTTTCTTTGTTGGAATTGTTGTATTTCTTGGTATCATTACAGTAAAAATACTGCCTAATGTTTCTATGCCTAAACTTAAAGGAGTAACATCTAATAATAAAACATCTTTTACTTCGCCTGCTAAAACACCTGCTTGGATTGCTGCTCCCATTGCAACACATTCCATAGGATCAACACCTCTTTCAGGCTTTTTTCCTAAAGTGTCTTCTATAAATTTTTGTATTACAGGCATTCTTGTAGGGCCGCCAACTAATATAACTTTGTCAATGTCATTTATTGTTAAATCTGCATCTTTTAATGCTTGATCAATTGGTTTTTTACATCTTTTAACAATAGGATCTATAATTCTTTCTAATACACTTCTTGTTAATTTTGTGTTAAAATGCAATGGCCCTTTCTCTGTTGCAGTTATAAACGGCAAATTAATATCTGTTTCCAAAACAGTTGATAATTCTATTTTAGCTTTTTCTGCTGCTTCTCTTAATCTTTGCATTGCAACTGCATCTTTGCTTAAATCAATGCCCTCTTTTTCTTTAAATTCTTTTAATAAATGCTCTAAAATTGCTTGATCCATATCTGTTCCGCCTAATTCTGTGTCTCCTGATGTTGATTTTACTTCAAAAACACCTTCGCCAAATTCCATTATTGTAACATCAAGAGTTCCTCCTCCTAAGTCAAAAACTAATATTTTGTGCTCTTTATCTGCTTTATCTAAACCATAAGATAATGCTGCTGCTGTTGGCTCATTAATAATTCTTACAACTTCTAATCCAGCTATTTCACCTGC
>JAWBPL010000034.1:0-7262 GCA_038825025.1 Candidatus Woesearchaeota archaeon
AAATTACTTGTTAAATTCATTGTTGTTTGTGGAAATCTTTTTCTTGCTTTCCTAATTAAATCAAACCTTATTAAAGGTTCTCCTCCATAAAAAGTTAATCTTGAATTTTCATGTCTTACTTGTTCAAAAAAATCAAGTGCTTTTTCAAAAACAGATTCATTTATATCACCAGATTGTAATTCAGAATGTTGCCTCATCCCATTATAGTTTCCACTATAAATACAATAATCACATCTTAAATTACACCTTGAAGTTAAAGAGATTATTAAGGCATCTACTTTTATACCTATGTCTTTTACAACAGACTCTTTATCATAATCAAAAATAGTAGGAAGTGTTAAAGCTCTTAATTCCTCTAAAAAAGAGTGTGTTTCAGGATTATTTTTTTGTAAAGTCCCCATTAATAATTCATAGAAAAAAAATTTTCCATCAATATTTTCAAATAAAACAAAATTAGGATGTTCCTCAATTACTTGAACTAAGGACATATTAGTAATTAAGTTTAGGTTATATTTAAATGTGCTTATTTAAAATAATTGGATAATTTAGATTTACAAAACACTCTCAATATTCTTCCTAATTATCCCAGCAGATTTTCTTAATGCTTTTATTTCTGTTTTGTCTAATGGAATTTTTAATTTTTTTCTTATTCCGTTTCTGCTTAAAACTACTGGAATGCTTAAACAGACATCAGTTATGCCATAATAATCTTTTAATAATGTTGATAAAGGCAGAACTTCATGCTGGTCTAATAATATTGTTTTTACTACTTTTGATATGGCTAATCCAATTGCATAATATGTTGCACCTTTTCTTGATATTATTTCATATGCTGCATTTTTTGTTTTATGAAAAATTTCATCAAGTTTTTTTAAATCATATTTTTCAAAGTTTTTTAGGGGCATTCCTGCAATATTAGCTGAACTCCAAACTGGAAATTCACTATCACCATGTTCTCCTAAAATATAAGCATGTATGCTTTGTGGATTTACACCATAGTATTCTGATAAATTATGCCTGAATCTGGCTGTATCCAATATTGTTCCTGTTCCAAAAACTTTGTTTGGTGTAAATCTTGATAATTTTAAAGCTAAATAAGTCATTACATCTAATGGATTTGTTACCATTAATAAGATTGCTGTTTTATTATGCTTTACTATTTCTGGAACAATCTCTTTCATAATAGCTGCATTTTTTTTTGTTAAATCTAACCTTGTTTCTCCTGGCTTTTGATTTGCACCTGCTGTTATTACAATAATGTCTGCATCCTCACATAATTTATAATCTGAGCCATAAGTAACTTTTGTGTATTTAGAAAAAAGCATTCCATGAACTAAATCAAGAGCTTCGCCTTGGGCTTTTTCTTTTTTAACATCAATTATGGAAATTTCTGAGGCAATACCTTCTATAAATAATGCATATGCTGCTGTTGAGCCTACAAAACCAGCTCCAATAATTGCTATTTTTGTTTTATCATCGTCCATTTTTTTACCTCTTTTTTAAAAAATTTTTAGAAATATACTTTTTATTAAATTTAGAGTTTATAATTTTTTTGTTTAAAATTCTATTTTTTTATTTTTTTAGATGAAATTTTTTATAGAAATATTTTATTTATATTTTTTAAAGTTTATTTTTTTAACTCCTCATCAATTATATTTTTAAAATATTGATAAGGCTTATTTCCTACTATAATTTTATTATTAATAAAGAAAGTCGGTGTGCCATATAATCCATTGTTTTTTGCTTCTTCATATGTTATGTTTATTTCTTGTTCAAAATATTTGTTTTCTAAACAATCATCAAATTTTTCATTTATATTTAATTGCCTTGCTAAATTTTTTAAATCAGATTCTGAAAGATTTTTATCTTGAAAATCAAACAACAAATTATGATATTCAAAAAACTTTCCTGATAAGGTAGAGCATTTTGCAGCATTTGCTTTTAATAAAGCAGAATCATGATTCTTGATTGGAAAATCTCTATAAATAAATTTGATTTTTGTTTCATAATTTTTTAAAATTTGATTAACAACAGGCTGGGCTTTTTTTGTGAATTCACAAGAATAACAGCCATATTCTATTATTGTTAAATTAGCATTTTCGTTTCCAAAAATAATATCATTTTGGCTTACTTTAGGAATGAATTTTATTTCTTGTGTTTTTAAGTTAGGGTCTTCACATGTTGCCTCATTTGAATGTAAAGCATCAAAAATGCAAAAGTCATTTGAATTTTGTCCGTTGCAATTTCCATAAACAATGTAAAAGTAAATACCTCTTACTGAAAAAATAATAGATAATATCATTATAATTGTGAATAGCCATGACAAAAGTTCAAAATTCTTTGCAACAAATTTCGCTATTTTTGTATTCCTTTTAGAAAAAAAAACAATAATGTCTGTTTTAACTTTTTGATCCAAGCCAGATTGACAAGGCCTTAATGTTACTCTTCTGAAAACACAATCAAATGCTTTTGCTGCTAGTTTTCTATGTGTTGCACTAAAAATTCCTAAAATACTAAAAATAACTAATGAAATTAAGCAAATCATAAACTAGAAAAAATAAAAAAGGTTTTAATAGTTTTTGATTAATGTATTAATTTTTTAGTTAGTTAAAAGATAAAAAATAATTAACATTGTTTTGTTCCATCGCACTTACCATCATTACATTTTTCACCTATGCATGTATCTGCAGCACATGAACAATCTATACATGGGTCTTGCTTTATGCATGGGTTACCACAATTGTCTGTCCCTGTTTGTGTATCTCCACATATTGGGTCTGGTGCAGAACATGTTTGAAAAACACAACATTCTTTTGTTCCATCACACACCCCACCACAATTATCACTACAAACATTACCTTTACAAGTATTTTCAGCACAAGAACAATCTTTAACACATAGGTCAAAATTACATGTTGTTTTTCTTAGATTTTCTGAGATATAGTTATTAGAGATATAATATGTTGATGTACATGTTATACCTATGTTACTAATAGCTTTATCTTCTATATTCAAAAAAGTTGTTCCTATATTGTTTGGTGGATTACCTCTATTTAAGAAATAAATATTTTTACCCTTTTCATCAACACAATTAATTTTAACACCTCCACCATAACAATTATCTCCTTCTATAGTAAATGACATTTTTGTTGAATAAACTTTTCCTTTTTCTACAGATATAGATTGTGGAGTGAAATCACATCTAACATCACAATTTGATCTTTTTGTTTGACACGATCCATCACATGATTTTGTATTAGGCGGATCACATTTTTCAGGGGATTCTATATTATTATTACCACAACATACTTCTTTTGTTTTAATTTCACAACCTTTACAATAACTACAAGTTGGTACATTATTAGAACCACATAAAACTACTTCATTATAATTAACTGAACAGTCTCCTTTTGGTAATTCAATATATTGTGGATCGCTATCATCACAAGCTTCTGTTGTTGGATCCCAAAAACCATCTTGACATTTTGGTGTGGTTTTACAATCTGCATTACATAATTCTGTATTTGGTGGCTCACAATTTTCATAATTTTTTTGAATTATATCATCACCACAATAGGTGCATTTATCTTCTCCAAAAGAAGTATCTCTACAACCTACTGGTGCATTTGTATCCATAAAATCACAAGTTTCATCTGCATTTTTTACCCCATCACCACAACAAGTACAATCAGATCTGCAAGTATTTTGTTTACATTTAGTTTGACCCATATCTGTACCATCACAATATTCTTTCTCACTGTTGACTATATTATCATTACATTTTTGGTCTATTTTTATTTTATCACAATTTAAACTACAATACTCATCAATAGAACCAAAAATTTTAAAATTTGGATTGCCATTATTTTCACCATTATCACAATTTTCACCGGATTGAATTACACCATCCCCACAACAAGTACATTTGTTTTCACCAGTCATTCTACATGGTTGAGTACAAATTATTTTATTACCATTTTGATAGGCTCCTGTTTCTATACCATCACAATATTCTTCTCTTTGTTGTCCTTCCTCATTTATTGATGAAACTAAATTATCACCACAATAAGAAGTTTCTGATGGAGGTGTTCCTGGTGGTGGTTGAACACAAGTACATTCTTCGATTACTAATTCAACACTTAAACTTGCACAAACATCATTGCTTGTGATTGTATTTAAAACATCGCCAATTAAAGTATTAGTGCCTTGTTTTAAAGTTCCTTTAGGTATTGTTTTTGAACAGATGCTTTCATCACAAGTAAATTTTTTTCCATTTAATTCAACATTGCATTTGTCTTTATTAGAGCAATAAATTATTAAAGTTCCATCATTATCCTCACATGTTGGTACATGGTTTAATTCAAATGATACTGTGTTCGGAATGTCATTATTACCTGCACCTTCATAACCTTTTTCATTGCCTAATCTATATTCTTTATAATTTTTTTTAACTTTAGTGGTTCCACCATAGCCATAAAACATTGGTGTTGCAATATCTTTTTCTGTAATATCACAACTATATACTTCATAATTACTATCTAATTCACAAGTTAGTTTTGTTCTTTCTAGTTTTTTATTTACCCATCTGAAATCTAATATTCCATCATTACTTGGATTCCAAGGAACAAAACCTTTTGCTTCAAACTTTTTATAAATTTCTTCGGCTTTTTTTTTGCATTTTTCAAAGCATTTAGCTTCACTATCTTTTTGTATTAGATAAGGCTCTGTATCGCAAAAATCAGTTACTTTCATTGATAAAATAGGATCATAATAATTACATTTCAAGCAAGAATGTCCATTACAATTTTTATCCAATAAACTTTCTTGGTCATCATCATCCCAGTCTTTTATATTACCGTCTGATTCTGCATATTCATTTGTCTCTGGATTAAAAACTTTTTCCCAAAAAAAAGGATCATTAAAATTTTCTAATGAAACATAATAATCACTAAAAGTGTCATCTAAAATCAATGGAACATAATTTATTTTGCCATTTCCGTTACATTCATCTTTTTTATTTCCTGATGAATCATATGTTTCACAAGGGTTTCCGCTTTGATCTATTTTAGTAATCAAATATCTTCCTTGTCCTGTTTCTTGTGAAGCAACATATTCATTACTAATATCTTTTGTAAATATTTTGTCATCTCTTGCATTTAATTTTAATTGAGATTTTATTTCTGAAGGTATTTTAGAAACAATCTCCCCGTTTTTATCATAAATTGTTGCATCTTCTATGTTAAAATTAGTATATGTCCATTCTTGATTTTCACTGAAATCAAAATCATCAAATTTATTTTTTACTCCGCCTCTTGCCTGTAATGTTTTAATCATATTAGGCAAGGCATAAACAGAACCAGCTAGTTTTGGATTAGGCATATCTGCCTCACCAGATTCTAAGTTTTTTTGTAATTCAATTTCATCAAAATTATTTCTTTTCCACCTCCATCCTGTTTCATCTTCATATTCTGTATATGGTGGTAAATTATCAGTTTTTTTATTATATAAACCTACATATCTAAAATCACTTTCTTCGGGTTTATATTCTTTTGTTTCTATTGTTTTACAAGGTATGTGCAAGTGTTCTATAAAAAGAGGAACTTTTTTTTTAATTGGTTCGCATGTTGGTGTTTCAACATTTATAGGACTAATGGTTAAACCGACCTCAGAAAAATGACTAATTATTGCCGTGGCTGTTTTAGATTTTGTATTTACTTGTGTAGGCCATACTCTCCACAAACCTTTTTCTTTATCATAAGTCATTATAGATAGTTGAGATTCTAAGAATGCTTTTGGAACTTGTTTAAAGTCATAATTTAGAGTAACTATTGCACCTTTTCCAATTATTTTTGAGTCTGTAACTTCATAAACTAAATTACCTATAACATAATCATCTGTAGGTGTTATTTTATATAATTCATTTTTATCTTTAATTTTAACAGCCAAATGATCTAATGCATTTTCGTTATAATCTACAATTTTTGATTCTTTTTCTATTAGTAATTTAAAATTATTATCTGTAGAACTTAAATAAAAATCCTTTTTTAATTTAGAATCTGTGTTTTTTTCTAATTTTTTTATATTTATTTTATTAAAAATATAAGTATATTTTTCATTTTTATATTTTTTCCCATCACTATCTTTAAAATTAAAAAAAGGATATACATTTACACTTATTGTATCTTCATTTATATAAACAAATGCCTTTGGAGAAAAAAAAGAAGCATCTTCAAATAAAGTATTTATAGTTTTCAAATTAAAACAAGAAATTATTTTTTTTTCTATTTCTTCTTTTAATTCTAATTCTTTTTTCTTAGTTGGATATATTCCTTTTTCGTTTATAGCTTTTTTTGTGCTTTCTTCAATACATTTTTTTTGTAAATCATTTATTATTTCTATTTTTTCATTAAAGCTTACTGCTGACTGTGTGTTAGTTTCAATATTTTTTGTTTTATAAAAAAAGTTTATAGTTAATATTAGACCTAAAAAAATTAGAAAAAAAACAAGTAATATAATAATTAATTGAGATTTTTTACTTTTTATCATTATCCCACCTAAAAATTTTTCAATTTTAAATTATCTATTCTAAATAAAATAAAATTTATATATTTTTTTATTTTTGAAAAAGTTATATGAAAAAAATGAATACTAAATTAAGAACACATAATTGTGGAGAACTAAGAAAGTCAGATATAAATAAGGAAGTTAGATTAGCTGGCTGGGTTAATTCTTACAGAGATCATGGTGGTAAAATTTTTATTGATTTAAGAGATAGATTTGGAATTACACAAATTGTTTTTGATCCTAGCAATAATAAAGAAAGCCATAAAGTTGCTGAAACATTGAGGAGAGAATTTATCATTCATGTTAAAGGAAATGTCAGATATAGAGGAGAAGGCTTAGAAAACAAAAATCTAGAAACAGGAGAAATTGAAGTATTAGTTAATGAAATTGAAATTTTAAATAAAGCAGAAACCCCACCATTTGAAATTGATGACAGAATTGATGTTTCTGAAGAAATAAGATTAAAATACAGATTTTTAGATTTAAGAAGGCAAAGATTACAGCAAAATATTATTTTTAGAAGCCATGTTGTAAAATTTATTAGAGACTGGATGTTTGCTCATGGCTTTACAGAAATAGAAACACCAATTTTAACTGTAAGCTCGCCAGAAGGTGCAAGAGATTTTTTAGTTCCTTCAAGATTACATCCAGGAAAGTTTTATGCATTGCCACAAGCACCTCAGCAATATAAACAATTA
>JAWBPL010000035.1:0-7134 GCA_038825025.1 Candidatus Woesearchaeota archaeon
TGAAGATATTAATTTTGAAGAAAATTTCAAAAAAAAAGATGAAGAAATTAAAATAATAGAAACAAAAATAGAAAAAGAGGCAATAAAAGAATATTCTGATTTGTTAAACAAAAAAGATGATGAATTAAAATCAAAAGAAAAAATTTTAACAGAGCAGCAAAAGAAAATAAATCAAATAGAGCAAGAATTAATTAATAAAAAGGATGAATTAAATAAAAAGAATAATGAACTAAAAAATAAATTATTGGAAATTAATTTCTTAAAGTCAGATTTAGATAAAAAAGATAAATTAATAAAAAAGCTAGAAGAAGATTTAAAAAAATTTGGAACAAAAAATCTGGAATTATTGCAAAAAATAAGTGAGCATGAAAAAAAAATAAAATCCTATCATGATTTTTCAAAATTACATATAAAAAAATTTAATATTGCTAAAAAAGCTTATTTATATAAAGAAAATGAATTAAAAAAAATAAAAAAAATTCTTTTGGATTATGAAAATGACTATAAAAAAAAGGAAAAAGAATTTGATGAAAAAGAGAAAAAACTAAGCTTTTTAGAAGAAGAGATTTCAAAAAAAGCAGAAGAACTAATAAAAAAAGATTCAAAAATTTCAGAAGAAAAAGACTTATTTGAAAAGGAAAAAAAAGATTTTGACAGATATAAAAAAGAAATTTCTGAAAAAGAAAAACAGCTAATTGAAAAAGAACAAAAAATAAAAGAACAAGAATCTGAATTAATAAAAAAAGAAAAAGAATTTAATTTTTTAGTAGAGCAAAAAAATAAGAATTTAGAATTAAGAGAAAAACAATTAATCCATAAGGAAACTATTTTAAAAGATGATCAAGCTTATCTTGAAAAAAAACAAGACAATTTAAAAAAATTAAATGATGAAATAAATATTTCTATAAGAGATGTTATTAATTACAAAAAAGGATTAGAAAAATTTTATAATGAAGTTGAGGAAAAATCAAAACAGATTTTTGATTTGATCAATAATAACAATAAAGAAATTGAAAAACAAAAAGAAAATTATAGCAAACTTTTTAATGAGCTTAACCAAAAAGAAAAAAACCTAATTGAAAAAGAAAAAAAATTAAAGATAAAGGAATCAGCATATTCAAAAAGATTCTTTATGCTAATAAAATTAAGAAATGAAAATGAATCTTTATTAGAAAAAATAAAAAAAGAAAACCAAATACGAGAAAAGATGTTGGCAAAATTGATTAAGCAAAATAATGAAAAACAAGATAATCCTAACCAAAATAAAAATGAATTAGAAAAAAATGAATTAAAAAATGTTGTTGCTATAAAAGATGAAGAACTGAATAAAGAATATAAAGAACAACAAGAATTAAAACAAGAATTAAAGAAATTTGAAATTGAAGAAAATAAAAAAGAAATTTTAAACAAACTTTTAGAAATAAACAAAAAACAAAATGAATTAGTGTTAAAAGAAACAGTGATTGAAAATAAAATGAAAGATTTATCAAAAAAAGAGGATAAATTAAATAATTTTGAAAAAAATTTATTAAAACAAGATCTGTTTTTAAAAAAATTAATAGAAATAAATAAACAACAAATAAATAAAAAAAACAGAATCAAAGAAACTAAAAATAAAAAAGATAAAAATAAAAAAGGAACTTTAAAAAATAAAACAAATAAAAAAATAAAAATAAATAAAACAAATAAAAAATAAAAATCTAAAATTTAATAACTATTAAAATAATGAGGATAAACATGATTAAAAAATCAAAAAATTCAAAAAATCTTAAAAAAAATAATATTAATAAAAAAAATAATGAAAAAAATAAAAAAATTAAAAATTTAAATTCAACAAAAAAAAATCTCATAAAAAATAAAAAAATTAAAAAAGAATTGCTTAAAAAAAAGTTAAAAAAAAATTTTATAAAAAAGCAATTTTCTAAAAAGGTTATTAAAAATCAGTTGCCTAAATTTATAACTACAGAAAAAACAAAAGAAAAAAGCATAATTGAAACTTTAAACAACAAAATTAAAGAATTAGAATTGAAGATAAATGAAAAAGAATCAGAAGTAAAAAATTTAAATTCAAAGTTGAATTTAGAAGCTGAAAAAAAAGTTGAGTTATTATTAAGCGAAAAATTAAAAGAAATAGAAGAGCAAAAAAAAAATATTGAATATCAAAAAAAAGACTTAAATTTATATGAAAAAAATTTAAATGAATTAGAAAATTTAGTAAACAAAAAATTAGAAAACATTGATAATGTTGTTTCTGAAAAATTAAAAGAAAAAATTGATACTATAAATAAAGAAAAAAATTTAATTGAAAACATAAAAAATGAATTAGAAAAAAAAGAAAAAGAGCTTAATTCTTTTGAATTGCATTTAAATAAATTGGAAAGCAGGCTGCAAATTCAAGAGGAAAAGCTTAATAAAAAAGAGATGGAATTAGAAAAAAAAAGAGAAGCCTTAAAAGCATTATTTTTGGAAATAGCAACACAAAAAACAGAAATGAAAAAGGCTAAATTTGAATATGAGCCTAGAAAAAAAGAGCTTTTAGAAATAGAGCAGAAAATTGAAAAAAAGAATCAAATCCTAAATTTAAAATTAAAAAATTACTTAAAATTAAAAAGAGCAGTTTTAAAAAAATATTTTTTTGTTAGTGAAAAAGAAAAAACATTAAACAAAGAAAAAGAAAAACTTGAAAAGGAAAAAGAATCCTTTTATAATGAAGTTTCAAAGTATAATGAAGAAAAATCACAAGAACAGGAATTATTGAAAAAACTAAGGCAGGAAATAAGGGAATTGGAAATAGCAAAAGAAAAAACAAAATATGAAAAAAAGAATGAATATGATTTAAAATATAATGAGATTAAAGAAAAAGAAAACCAATTAAAAATAATGGAGCAAGAATTAATAAAAGGGCATGAGCATTTACAAGAATTAAAAAATCATTATAAAGAAGAATTAGAGCAATTAAAAAACAAAAAACAGCAAATTGAAAATTATACAAGCAAAATTGATAAAATAAAAAAATATTTAGATATAAAATAAAATATAGAATAAAACCTATAATTTATATAATAAAAAATATAATCTTTATCTTTTATTATTTTTTAATTTGAAATTTTTTTTATTTTTGCAATGAAAAAACCTTCTGTGTCATTATCCTGTGGCCATAATCTTATGCATTTATTTACATCTTCTTTATAAATAAAAGTTTCTTTTCCGTCATTAAATTCCTTGTAAGTTTCTGATTTTTTTAAGCCATTTATCTTTATTTCTTCAACTCTAGCATTATCATATTTTTCCAATAAATAAGAAACAACTGCCTCATTTTCTTCTGGCTCTGTTGAGCATGTAGAATAAACTAAAATGCCATTATCTTTTAAAATATTAAATGCTGTTTCTATTAAATTTTTTTGTGTTTTTGCTAATTTTTTTATCATAACTGGATTCCAAAATTCAAGAGTTTTTACACTTTTTCTTATTGTTCCTGTTCCAGAGCAAGGTGCATCAACTAAAATTTTATCAAACTTTATATTTTTTTTATAAAACCATTTGCCATCCATTAAAGTAATTATTGTGTTTGAAACACCTGTTCTTTGTAAATTTAGGCCTAATGGCTTAATCCTGTCTGTTGTAAAATCATTTGCTATTAATATGCCTTTATTTTTCATGTATTGTGCTATTTGTGTTGTCTTGCTTCCAGGCGAAGCACACATGTCTAAAACAATTTCATTTTCTTTTGGATCAAGTGCAATAGGCGGAATCATTGATGCGGCTTCTTGAACATAATAAAAGCCTAACATATGTTCCTTTGTATTTCCTATATCAATTCTGCCTGATTCATGAATAAGCCAGAAACCTTCATTGCAAAAAGGAATTTCTTTTAATTTCCAGCCTTGATTTTCCAATTGTTTTTTTACATATTCAATAGAACTTTTTAAAGTATTTACTCTAATTGATTTTGTTAGAAAAGACAAACTATAATTAAGATAATCATCAAATCTACAGCCCAATAATCTTTTATATCTGTTCTCAAATTCAGGCTTTATTTTTATTCTATCTTTATCTGGAAAGTTTTTTAATGAAAAAGTCATATTATTTGGATTTTATTAACTTTAATAAAACTTTTTAGTTTTTTTAGATTCTAATTACTTTTTGATTTATTTAGCTAGTATTTTTAATAAACTTTTTTAAGTAATATGTTTTTTATAAAATTATGAGACTAGCTGTTTTATTTTCAGGCGGCAAAGATTCTTGCTATGCTTTATATAAAGCAAGCCAATATCATCAAATAAAATGCCTAATTACTTTAAAATCTAAAAACCAAGAAAGTTATATGTTTCACACACCAAACATAGATTTAACAAAATTTCAAGCACAATCTCTTGGAATAACACAATTAATAAAAGAGACAGAAGGAAAAAAAGAATCTGAGCTTCAGGATTTAAAAGAAGCAATAAAACAAGCCAAGGAATTTTTTTTTATTGAAGGCATTGTTACAGGAGCAATTGAATCAATTTATCAAAGCATTAGAATACAAAAAATTTGTAATGAATTAAATTTATGGTGTTTTAACCCATTATGGCAGAAAGACCAAATTGAATTATTAAATGAGTTAGTTGAAAATAAATTTGAAGTTTTAATAGCAGGAATATTTGCATATCCTTTTGATAAAAAATGGCTGGGCAGAAAAATAGATAAAGAAACAATAAAAGAACTTGCTTTTTTAAAGGAAAAATATAAAATTAATCCTTCAGGAGAAGGCGGCGAACTAGAAACCTTTGTAATAAATATGCCGATGTTTAGCCAAAAATTACAAATAAACGATTTTGAAATTATATATAGTAAAAATAATGGTATTTATAAAATAAAAGAATGTAAATTAAAAAATAAAAAATTCTAATAGAAAAAATAAAAAAAATAAAAAGCAAGAAAAAAATTAAAGAAGTAAAAAATGATATTAAAAAACAAAATAAAAAAAAATAATAATAAAACAAAAAATAAAATTTTAATTATCAGCACTTGTCAAGATAAATTAAGTGAGGAAGAATTTGTAAAGCCTATTGTGGATATAATAGAAAAAAGCAATTTATCTGATAATAAAAATAATTCTAATTCATATTTTGTTAAATCATATCTAGAATATCAAATTTTGCATTATAAAAGTTTTGATAAAAACTTGATAAATTTAATAAAAAATAGTTTTGATAAAATTATAATAACTGGAACTGCATTAAAAGACAATTCTTATTTAGATTATATTAAAAATTTTCAATGGCTAAAAGAAAAAGACTTTAAAAAAGAAGTATTAGGAATATGCTCTGGAATGCAAATCATAGGTTTAGTTCATGGCTCAAAAATAATAAAAAGCTCATTCATAGGTTTTAATAAAGCTAAAACATTTGAAAAAAATAAATTATTTTCTGGCTTATTTGATGTATATGAGATTCATAATAATAGCATAACAAAACCAAAAGATTTTATTGCTTTAGCAAAAATTAAAAATAGAATTTTAGCAATAAAACATAAAGAAAAAGAAATTTATGGCTTGCTTTTTCATCCAGAAGTTAGAAATAAAGAAATAATTGAAAATTTCTTAAAATTAAATAACTAAAAATTGAAATTAAATATAAACAAAAGAAATATAAACTATTTATAATTTTTATTTAATAAGATTTCTTTTAAATTAGGTGAAAGAATGGTAAAAATAGGAGAAAAAATAAAAGATTTTGAGTTTGAAGCATTTTTTAATGAAGATATAAAAAAAATGAAATTTTCAGATTTTAAGGAAAAGTGGATTGTTTTGGCATTTTATCCTGCTGATTTTACTTTTGTCTGCCCGACAGAATTAGAAGAATTAGCAGAAAATTATGAAAATTTTAAAAAAGAGAATGCTGAAATTATAAGCTTTTCAACTGACACTGTTTTTGTGCATAAAGCATGGCATGATGAATCAAAAGCAATTAATAAAATAAAATATCCAATGGCAGCAGATCCTAGCGGAAAAATTTCAAGAGAATTTGGTATTTATTTGGAAGACCAAGGAATTACATTAAGGGCAACATTTATTATTGATCCAGATGGTGTTTTAAAAGCAATGGATATTCATGATAATTCAATAGGAAGAAGTGCCTCTGAAATTTTAAGAAAATTGCAAGCAGCAAAATATGTCAGAGAGCATGATGGTGAAGTTTGTCCTGCTTCTTGGAAACCAGGGCAAAAAACATTAAAACCTGGCCTAGATTTAGTTGGAAAAATATGATTAAATCTAAAAAAATCTAAAAATTATAAAAATAATATAATAAAAAAAGAATATAATTAAAATAAATATATTAAAGTAAAAGGTGAAAAAAATGAAAATAAGTCAAAAAGTTGAGAAAAAAATAAACGAACAAATAAATCATGAATTTTACTCAGCATATTTGTATTTGGCAATGTCTGCTTATTTTGAAAGAAACAATTTTAAAGGATTTGCCCATTGGATGAAAAAGCAAGCAGAAGAAGAAACAAAGCATGCAATAAAATATTTTAATTATGTTTTTGAAAGGCAAGGCAATGTTGTTCTAGAAGAAATTGAAAAGCCAAAAACAGAGTGGAAAAATCCATTGGAAGCATTTGAAGATGCATTTAAGCATGAGCAAAAAGTTACTTCTTTAATTTATGAAATAAATAATTTAGCATCAGAAGAAAAAGACTATGCAACAATCTCTTTTAATAAATGGTTTGTTGATGAGCAAGTTGAAGAAGAATCAACCTCACTGGAAATTGTTGAGAAATTAAAATTAATAGGTGATAATAAACAAGGATTATTTATGCTGGATTCTTTTTTAGGAAAAAGGGAATAAAGAATTTTTTTCAAAAAATAAATTTTAAATTCAATATCTTAAAAAATAAATTATTAATTATTAATCTTTTATATTTTTTTATTAATAATATTTTATTAATAATATATTATTTTTATTCTTTAACAATATTTATACAAAAAATAAATGGGCCCGCCCATATTCGAATACCCCAAACTTTAGGAAAATACAGTTGTATGGTAAGTTAAGCTTTGCTTAACTCGCCCTGTTTTCGTTAACCTTTTCCTAAAAGGTTACTGGGGAGCTCTCCCGAGTCAGGGGAGCATCATAGCCACTAGACCAC
>JAWBPL010000036.1:0-7116 GCA_038825025.1 Candidatus Woesearchaeota archaeon
AAAAAATGTGGCTTACTAAAATAATTGTCTTTCCTTTTTCTCTATAATTATTAACAATCTTCCAGAATTGTTTTACTAATAAAGGATCCAGGCCAGTAGTTGGCTCGTCTAAAATTAAAATTTCCGGCTCATGCAATAAAGAAATAGCGAAATCAAGCCTTCTTTTCATTCCACCTGAAAGTTTTTCAGATATTAAATTTATAGAATTATCAAGCTCAACAGATTTTAATAAATCAATAACATAGGCTTTTAAATTGTCTTTTTTAACATCATATAAATTAGCATAATAAACCATATTTTCATAAACACTTAATTTATAGTAAAAAGAATTTTCCTGTGTTGTTAATCCTATGATTTTTTTTAATTCATTATAATTAATCTCTTTTTCTTTGTATAAAATTTTTCCGCTATCTGGCTTGTAAATTCCCAATAAAATATTAAGCAAAGTGCTTTTTCCGCTGCCGCTTTTTCCAATAATTCCTAAAACATCGCTTTTATGAATTTTCAAATTAAAATTAGCTAATATTTTTTTATTGCCAAAACTTTTGTTTATATTTGAGAATTCTATAATAACTTCCTTTTCCTTATTTTTTTCTATTTTATCTTCTATTTTGTCGTTTATTTTTTCTTCTTTTTTTTCTTCTATTTTTTTTTCTTGTGTTGCTTTTTTTTCCTCTTTTTTCCTTTCATTAGAATTAGACATAAATATAATTAATTGATTTTGTTTTATAAGTTTTTCTTATAATTTATCTCCATTTAACAACAACATCATCAGTTCTTTCATAAGGCTTTATTTTTGCTTCTTCTGGCTTTATTGTAATTCCGCTTTTATACATTAATAAGCCGAGCCAGGCAATCATTAATCCATTATCAACTAAGTATTCGTTTTCTGGGGCAAAAAATTTTGCATTTCTTTCTTTGCACATAATAGAGCACATTTCCTGTAATCTTTTATTACAGCCAACTCCACCGCCTATAATTAATTCTTTTTTATCACAATGAGCCATTGCTCTCTCACTTACCTCAACTAGCATAGAAAAAGCAGTTTCTTGCAAAGAATATGCTAAATCCTCTATTTTATAATCTAATTTTTTTTCTTTTATGTTTTTTATTTTTTTTTTTAAATTAGTTAATAAGCCGCCAAAAGAAACATCCATTCCTTTAACAACATAAGGCAATTCAATATATTTTTTAGAATTTTTTGCAATCTCTTCTATTTTTGGGCCGCCTGGAAATCCCAAATTAATTTCACGGGCAAATGAATCTAATAAATTTCCAATGCCATTATCTAAAGTTTCGCCAAAAATTCTGTATTTGCCATTTTCATAAGCAATTATTTGTGTATTTGCCCCAGAAACATATAATAAAACAGGATCTTTGCATTCTGGAAATAATAGTCTGCCAATTTCTAAATGTGCAATGCAATGATTAACACCAACTAACGGCTTATTATATTTTAATGCAAGAGATTTTGCAAAAACACTGCCAATTCTTAAAGAATGAGCTATGCCGGGAGCAATTGAAAAGGAAATAACATCAATATCTTTTATTGTTAAATCTTTTAAGGTTGATCTTGCTTTATTCAATGCATCATTATAAATTTTATCGCAAACTTCTAAATGATGCTCAGCCATTTTAACAGGGATTAAGCCTGCTGTTTTAGTTGTGTAAGTATCTTTAACATTAGCTAAAATCTTTTTTTCTTTTGTCTTATCATCTTCATATAAAATCCCAATTCCAAAAGTATGGGCTGTTGATTCTATGCCTAATACAATCATAGAAAAATAAAAAATATTATTGTTATTAAAAATTTTGAATTTGCTTTTTACTTTATAACAATTATTTTTACTAAAAATTTACTAACCAAATCGCAAATTATAAAAACAAAGTAAAATTAATATTTGTTATGGCTATTTTTGACGATATTTTAAAAAGCAATGAATCTCTTTTTATGGAGCCTATTGTTTTGGATTTTGATTATTTGCCTAAATTAATTCCTTATAGAGAAAAAGAGCAAAAACATGTTGCTTTTTGCATAAAACCTTTATTTTCAAATAGAAACGGCTCTAACATATTAATTCATGGCCCTCCGGGAATAGGAAAAACAGCTGCAATAAGGCATGTTCTAAAAGAAATAGAAGAAACAACCGATGACATAATTCCTATATACATAAACATATGGCAAAAAAACACTTCTTATAAAGTTGTTATTGACATTTGTGAGCAATTAGATTACATGTTTACACAAAACAAAAAAACAGAGGAGCTTTTTAAAATAATAGAAAACCAATTGAATAAAAAGGCAGTTGTGTTTTGCTTTGATGAAATTGACAAAGCAGAAGACCTAGACTTTTTATATTATATTTTGGAAAAGATTTACAGAAAAACAATCATATTAATAACAAATTACAAAGAATGGGCTATTGATTTAGATGAAAGATTAAAGTCAAGATTAAATTTGGAGTTATTGGAATTCAAAAAATATAATGAAGTTGAAATAAAAGGCATACTTGATGAAAGAAAAAAATATGCTTTTGTTCCTAATGTTTGGCAGCCAGATGCTTTTTTAAAAGTAGTTAAAAAAACATCTGAAATTGGAGATGTCAGAACAGGATTATATTTATTAAAAGAATCAGGAAATATTGCAGAAAACAGGGCTTCAAGAAAAATTGAAATGCAAGATGTTGAAAATGCAATAGCAAAAATATCAGAAATTAAAACAAAAAAAACACAAGATTTGAAAGAAGATGAGCAATTGATACTTGATATAATAAAGGAAAATTCAGGTAAAAAGATAGGCGATTTATTTAATATTTATAAGGAAAAAGGCGGCTTAGGTGTTTATAAAACATTCCAGAGAAAAATTGACTTTCTTAGTAAAAACAATTTCATAAGCACAAAAAAACAAACAAATGCAGAAGGAAACACAACAATAATTAAATATGAAAGGGAAACTAAATTGGATGAGTTTTAGAAATAATTTTTTAAAAATTTAAATATCTTTATTTCTAGAATAATCTTTTTGCATTGCTCATTTGCTTGTTTTGCTGTTTCTAAATCTAGTTCATCTCCATAATAAATAATAGAATTTCTTTTATATCTTATATCATCAAAAAATCTAAATATATATTCTCTTCTGACTTCTGCAATTCTTTTCATTGAATTTTCTTTTTTGATGTCTTTTTTTGTTATTCTTGCAAACTTTTCAGACAAGCAATTTTACCAATTTTTCTCATTTATTTTGTTAATACCTCTATAAAGCCATTTAAAATAAAACCATTTATGATATTCTCTGCTAAATCTTTGTTCTTTATCTCATTAATACTCTTATGCCTGAATATTTGTATTTCTCTTTTTAGTTCTTTTTCATATTTTTCTAAAGAAATTTTCTTTTTAGAAGGTGTTTCAACATATAAATCAATATCGCTTTTTTCATCATCTTCGCCTTTTGAATATGAGCCAAAAACAATTATAGTTGGATTAAATAATTCTATTTTCAGGAAATCAATAAGTCCTGTCTTGTATAATGATTTAATATTAAATAATTTTTTTTCAAGCAAATAATTTTCATTTTCCTTATCTGCAGTATAAAAAACAACCTTGCCTATTATTAATTTTGTTAAAATGCCTTCTTTTTTTAATTCTTTGCAATATCTTATAACAGAAGGCAAAGGCAATTTTAAAGTTCTTTCAATATTTAACTCTTAATCTAGAACTAGGATTAACAAAATATTCTTTTATTTTATCTTTGATATTTTTAATTTTCATTTGATAATTTAAATTATCAATTGATATTTAAAGTTATATTTTTTATAATTTTTTGCTAAATAGAAAATTCTTTTTTTAACAACTTATTAAGATAAATCCCGCTAATTAATAAACCTAATAAAAAGCCAATAAAATGCGAGCTATAATTTATTCCTAAATTTAAAGTATATTCAATTGAAGGAAAGAAAACTAAAAATATTATGAAATGGAAAGCTAAACTTATAATAAGTATATTTCTTATTTTATAAACTTCTTTATTATAAAATTTTAATAATATTATTAATAATATAAAAAAAATAAAACTTAAAATAATAAATAATGAAAACTTTGAATAATCTAAATAGTTATTTTGATATAAATTATAGGAATAATATATTATAAGTAAAATTGAACTTATAACTATATTAAATATATTGAATTTCATAAAATTTTGTTTTTGTTCTATTGATGCAGCATAAATAAGAGAGGAAAAAAACACACCAAATAAAGAAAAAACAATTCCTGAGCTGCCGCAACTAATTATTGGAGCATTTGAATTAAACTTAATTATTAAGAAAAAAAGTATTTCAATAATCCAATAACTCAAAAGTATTAAAAAAAATAATTTTGATAAAACATTACTTTGTTTTAATCTGAAAAAAATAAATCCAAGAATAAAAACAATTAAAAAATAATACTTCAAATTAGTAAATAAATGATTTAAATTTTCATGAACAAAAGAACTAGTAAAAAATTGCCATATTTCAGGTTTTGAAACATTTAATTTTAAAATAAATTTAAAAGATTCATTAGGAATATAAAACAATAAAATCAACATCAAAGGAAAAATCAAAAAAACAGGCTGCTTAAATGTAGCAAGAATGCTTTTTAATAAGGATTCAAAAAATAAAAAGGGTTTTTTGAAAAAAGTATTTTTTTTCATTTTACTTAAATAAAGGAATTGTAAAAATAATTAATGATAATAACAAATAAATAATCAGCCTTATTAATCTTTCTTTTAGCCATCACTTTTAAATATATTAAAAACAATCCTATTTCTATGGATATTAATTCAACTGATTCTAAATCAGACATAATTACATTTGATGCAATATTTGAATTAGTTAGAAATGAAAAAACAAAAGATGAATTAATAAAAACAAATCCTATAATTTATGATCAACTTATTAATTATTTAAAAAGTAAGTTGGAAATTTACAAAAATGTAAAAAATAATGAGTATGAATCAGAAAAAATAAAAACTCAAATTAATAATGCCAGAAAATTAATAAAAGATTGGTATGAAAGAAGAGAATACAAAATTTTAATTTTAGCAATGGCAAAATCAAGACTAAAAAATATAGATGAAACAAATTTTTTGCCAGAAGAAAAATTAATGTTAAATGAGTTAACAGAAATACTTAATAAATATAGGCAATCTATATTATTGAATTTAATAAATTTAAAAAAACCTTTAATAAATAGTATTGAAAAAAATAATATTGAAAAAGAAACAATAAAAAACCAAGAAACATTTATTGAAAAAAAAACACTAGAAAAAAATTCTGAAACTTTAATTAACAATGAAAAAAAAGATTTAGACAATAAAGAAAGTAATCAAAAAATAAAATTAAAAATATATCAAGACTTGCCTAAAATTGTTGATAGCAACCTTAATTCATATGGGCCTTTTAAGGCAAATGAAATAATTGAATTGCCCAAGGAATTGGCTGATGTTATAATTTATAGAAAAATTGGAGAAAAAACATTATAAAAAATAATAATACTAAAAGATAAATAAGATTAATTAATAAAATAATAAAAGATTATTATAAAAATACAATAATAAAAATTTAAGAAAAATTTAAACAATCTCAACTTTTTTTGCTCTAAATCCTTTTCCTTGTAAATGGTATTTTTTGCATTCAACACATTGGTATTTTAAATCAACTTTTTTAGTTTGCTTTTTTCCTGTCATTTTAAATTTTGTAACTGCTGGCTTAGAATATCTGCCTCTGTTTCCATAACCTCTAGCTTTTCCTCTTCTTTTAGCTCTTATTTTAGAACCATAAGACAAAGGACTTGGCTGACCTTTTTTTACTTGAAATATTTTGCTTTCAGTATGCTTTTTACAAAATGGACAATAAGTTCTTCTTGTTTTAGGTAATTTCATAAGATTTTGAAAAAAAAATTCATTTATAAATATATCGGCATAATTAAGTTAAAGTAGTTAATTAATAAACTATTAAAAAAATAAAGTATAATATATAAAGTATAATATAATAAGTATATTCAACAAAAAAATAATAAATAAAGTTTTTATCCTAATAATATGAGATTTTTATTTATAGAATCAAAATATAAAGGAAAAATAGATATTTCTGAGGAGATTATAGAAAAACTTCCTAAAAAAGTTCATTTGTTTATGACATTGCAGTTTATTGATTCTTTAGAAGAAATAAAACAAAAAATAGAAAAAACAGGCAGGCAAGTTTTAATTGAAAAAACAAAGCATACAAAACACAAAGGCCAGATTTATGGCTGCAATCTAGAAAAATTTGATGGTTCTGATGCTTTTCTTTACATAGGTGATGGCTTATTTCATCCAAAAGCATTGGCATTAGGAAATAATAAAGAAATACATATCTGGAATCCTTTTAATAATGAATATAAAATAATTGATAAAGAAATAATGCAAGAAGAACTAAAAAACCAAAAAGTTGCTTATTCCAAATTTTTAATGGCAAAAAAAATAGGTGTTTTAATTTCAACAAAACCAGGCCAAAGTTATTTAAAATATGCATTAAAGATAAAAGAAAAATATCCAGACAAAGAATTTTATTTTATTGTAATGGACACAATTGACTTAAATGCCTTAGAAGATTTTAATTTTATTGAATGCTGGCTTAACACAGCTTGCCCTAGATTAGGTTGGGATGATACAAAGCGAACAAAAAAGCCATTATTGGATATTGGAACTGTTTTGTAAAATGTTTTTATAAATAATTTTTTTACTTCTAAAAAATTTTTATTTTAAAAATATAAAAAAAATTAAAAAACAAACGAAAAAATCGAAACATTTAAATACAACCTATTTTTTAGTTATAACACTAACCAAAAGATTTAAAAATCTTTAGGTTAAATTAAAATAAAAAACGGGGGTGTATAGCTTTAAAATTAATTAGAGCTATCTATGTAAAAAAATAAAAAAACTAGCATAAATAATAAGAAAAAAATTTATTATATTTAAAACGGAGGTCAGAAAATGATAAATTTTCAATATAAAAAATGCCCTGAATGTGCAGATGAAAACTTAAGCTGGAACAAAGAAAAAGGCGAAGTTACTTGTAAATCTTGCGGCTTAGTTCT
>JAWBPL010000037.1:0-6911 GCA_038825025.1 Candidatus Woesearchaeota archaeon
ATTATATTTGGAAAGCTGTTTATTCAAGCAGAGAAGTTATTTTAGGATATAGTTTTTCACAGATGATTACTTATTATGTTTTAACAATGATTATTGGGCATTTTATTTTTAATATGGTTGGGACTGATTTACAAGACAAAATTGTGGCTGGCGAACTAAATCAAGATTTATTAAAGCCTTTTTCATTAATTAATCAATTTTTAGCAATTACATCAGCAGAAAGATTGTTTGCTTTTTTTGTTGAGGTAATTCCTGTTTTTATTATTTCTTTTTTAATATTTAAAATCAGCATTCCTAATTTTTTGGTTTTCTTTTTATTTTTTATTGCAATTATAATGGCTTTTTTCCTTAATTTTTTCATAAACTTTTTTATAGGAATTTTTGCTTTCTGGCTTTATAAAATTGAATCTTTACAATGGCTTTTATTTTTTTTTATCAGGTTTGCATCTGGCGAATTTATTCCTTTGGAATTTTTTGGCATGTTTTTTTTTAATTTATCAAAATTTTTGCCATTTTATTATATAAGATATGGTGTAATACAAATATATATAGAAAGATTTACTTTAATTGAATCAATCAAATTTATCGGCTTGCAAATAATATGGCTTTTTATTTTAATTTTTGCATGTAAAATATTTTTAAGTATTGCAATAAAAAAATATGCAGGAAGTGGTGGCTAATTTTTAAGAAAAATCTGCCTATTATTTCAAAAAAGAAAAATTAATAAATAATCGTTCATTTTTGTAAACATATGTTTAATTTATTGAACAATAAAATTTGGATTTATTTTGTAAAAAACCCATTGGAAAAAATACATATTAGGGAATTAAGCAGGCAATTAAAAATTTCACCTGCAACAACATTAAAATATGCAGAATATTTATTTAAAAAAGGATTGATAAAAAGAGAGATTATTGGAAAAAATTATGTTTTAAGCTTAAACTTTGATAATAAACTTTTTTTTATATATAAAAAATTTACAAATCTCTTTTTACTTTATGAATCCAATTTAATTGAGGATATTATTAAAAAAGATATAAAAATAATTATTTTATTTGGGAGTTATAGTTTAGGAGAGGACACTGAAAAATCAGACATAGATATAGCAATTGATAAAAAAATTAATATTAATCTTGAAAAATATGAGAAATTTTTAAACAAAAAGATACAATTACATTTTATAGAAGACATAAAAAAATCCAAAAATATGAACTTATTAGATAATATTAAGCAAGGCATTTTAATAGAGGGATTTTTTCCATGAAGCCGTTTGAATATTATAAAAAAATAGGAGAAGTAAGAGAAACAAGCTTTAATAAAAAAGAAGAAAGATCTTTAATTGAGGATGCAAAAAAAAGGTTTGATTTTTTTTCAAATTTGAATATTGATGAAAACAATGCAAAATTTATTTTTGAGAATATTTATGAATCAATTAGAAAATTATTGGATGCAGCATTATTAGGTGATAATTTAAAATCTTATTCACATCAAGCAAATATTTCATATGCTAAAGAAAAGAACATTTTAAGCCAAAAAGATAGCATTATTTTAGATGAGTTAAGGGATAAACGAAATAAATCAAAGTATTATGGAACTTCTTTTGAACTTAACGATTTGATAGATAAGATTACTGAAGCAAAAAGGATATATAAAATAATTTTAAATTATATTGAAGAAATTAATAAAAAATAAAATTAAAAAAATGAAAACCCTAGATTTTTTTATCAAAAGCATTAAACTAAGAATCCAAGAGCAAATGATGTTTAAGGCTAACTTTATTTTAATGATGTTTACTTTATTGAGCTTTGATTTAGCCTTGCCATTAATAACAATTTTGATATATATGAACACAAATGGCTTTCCAGGCTGGAGTTTTAATGAAATTTTGCTTTTGCAGGGAATTTTTATGCTAATAAATTCAATAGATAGAATGTTTTTTCAGAGAGTTGATTGGTCTTTATCATATGATGTCAGAAACGGAATGTTTGACCGTTATTTATTATATCCAGTTGATACATTAAAATATATTTCATTTACAAATTTTGGCTTAGAGCATATTGCTGATTTTTTATTGGGCATTGTTTTGATAATATATTCTAGCATCAAGCTAAATATTGTTTTTACATTGGATAAAATAATTCTTTTTCTTATTTTTTTATTTACTGCATTATTATTTATTTTTTCAATTGCAATTTTAAGATATAGCATAATAATAAATGCAGTCAAAATAGGCAGGCTTGGCGAATTCATGAGAACAATAAAGAATTATGCACAATATCCTAATGAAATTTACGGCAATTTTTTAGGCTTTATATTCAGATATTTAATTCCTTTAACTGCATTGGCATACATTCCAAGCAAAATTTTAATTGAAAGTTATAAAAATAATTTAATATATACTTTTATTGTTGTAGTTTTATTTTTCATATTAAGCAATTATTTATGGAAAAAAGCTATTAAAAAATATAGTAGTGCAGGTGGCTAATTTAGGTGAATATTTATGAAAGATAATAATAATAAAATAAAAAATGAAGAAAACATTATTATAGTAAATGACTTAAAAAAGCATTTCAAGACTTTTAAAAAAGAAGCAGGTTTTTTCTCTTCAATAAAGAGTTTGTTTAAACGAGAATATATAGAGATTAAAGCATTAGAAGGAATTTCTTTTAATGTTAAAAAAGGCGAAATTAGAGGTTTTATAGGGCCTAATGGTGCGGGAAAATCAACAACAATTAAAATATTGTCAGGAATTTTATATCCAACTTCTGGAAGTGTTAATGTTAATGGCTTTGAGCCTTGGAAAGACAGGGAAAAATATGTTAAAAAAATAGGTGTTGTTTTTGGGCAAAAACAGCAGCTTTGGATGGATCTTCCGGCTATTGATACTTTTGAATTAAATAAAGTTTTATATGAAATTCCCGATAAAAAATATAAAGAAAATTTGAATTTTTTTGTTAAACTTTTTGAGATTGAAGAAATAATTAAAAGGCCAGTTCGTCAGCTTTCACTTGGCGAAAAAATGAAGTGCGAGCTTATAAGCTCTTTATTGCATGAGCCAGATGTTGTTTTTTTAGACGAGCCTACAATTGGCTTGGATATTGTTTCAAAGGAAAAGATAAGAGAGTTTATAAAAAAAGTAAATAAAGAAAAAAATATAACTTTTTTACTGACAACACATGATTTAGAAGACATTGAGGAATTATGCGAAAATATTACAATAATTAACAAAGGAAAGATTGTTTATGATGATAATTTAGAAAAATTAAAAAACGATTATTTGAAAACAAAAATAATACAAATTAAATTTAAGGAAAAAGTTGATTACAAAGTTGATGAAACAAAAATAAAAGGCATTAAAATATTAGAAAAACAAGAAACTGAAGTAAAAATAGAAGTTGATAAACAACAGCATGAAATTGAAAAAGTCATAAATTACATAATTAAGCATTATCCTATTAAAGATTTAAACATAAATAATCCAGAGATTGAGGAAGTTATAAAAAAGATTTATGAGAGATAAAGCAAAATAAGAAAAAAAATAATAAAAATTAGAAAATGAGAAATATTGATTTTTTAAAAAAACTAACCTTAAAAAAAAATATTTTTTTCACAGACAGAGGCAATACTTCTATTTTATTAGCTTTGAAATTGGCAAAAAGCCTTGGCTTTAAAAAAATTTTTATTCAAAATCAAGGAGGCTGGATCACTTATTATCAATATGCGGATAAATTAAAATTAGAGAAAAATTATATTGAAACAAATTATGGAATTATTGAAAAAAAGCATTTAAATATTTTAAGTAATTATGTTGATGAAAGTTCTGTTTTATTAATTAATTCTATGCCAGGCTATATTGCCTTACAAAATATGGCTTTAATTAATGATTTTTGCAAAGAAAAAAAGTGCTTTCTAATTAATGATGTTTCTGGCTCAATTGGAACAAATGAAGCAAAATATGGTGATTTAATTATAGGCAGTTTTGGGCATTGGAAACCAATTAATATAGGTTATGGCGGTTTTATTGCTTTTGATAATTCTAGTTATGAAACTTTTTTTAAAGAGAACCTAAAAAAAGAGATAAAAGACTTTTCAAAAGAGCTTAATGAAAAATTAAATGATTTAAAAACCAAATTAAAAAAAATAGAAAAAGAAACAAAAGAAATTAAAGAAAAATTAAATGATTTTGAAATAGTGCATAGAAAAAATAATGGCTTAAATGTTATTGTGAAATATAAAAATGAAGAAGAAAAATTAAAGCTTATTGATTTTTGCAAATTATACAATTATGAGTTTGTATTCTGCCCAATGTATATAAAGATTTTAGAGCCTGCTGTCAGTATTGAGGTTATGAGGAAGTATTAAAATAAAACTATTAGATTAAAAAATTTCAATATTATAATCAATTTCTGTGAATAATATTCTTTTCTGTGTTTTATACCAATCTCCAAAATTAGAATTTCTATTATTTGAAGTTAAAAAAGGTAATCCGAAAAAAATATCATCATAAGGAATTGAAAGTATTGCATAAGGTAGCTGATGATATTGTCTTGCAAAATTAATTGCTTCTTCTCTTGATGTTGTAAAATTTGTTCCTATAGGAATCTCTTCCTTAATCCATTGTTCTAAATCACTTAAAGACATACCCCTATAAAGTTGCATTATTCTAAAATATAATTTTTTATATTTAAAAATTTGGAAAAAGTTTTAATGGACTTTATTTTCCTTTATTTTATGGCATTCCAAAACCAAAAGAAAATTGCTTTAGAAAAAGCATTTTCAAATGACAAATCAAAAAAAGGAGAAATAGATAAGCAAATTTTAAGCACTATTAATTTAATTAATAGCCATCCTAATTTTTATACTACTAGTAGTTGTGCAGGCAGAATTATGTTAGTTAAAGAAGGCATAAAAAAAAATGAAACAAATTGGCTTTTTGTAAGCCATGATTATGTAAAATTTAGAGAATTAAAAGATATAATAAAAAATATTGAAAACAAAAAAATTGAAAAAACATTGCCAAAAGAAATTGTTTGGTTTAGGATGGAAGCTCCTATATTGCATATTTGTGCTGAAAATCTTGATTTGGCTGATAGCTTATTAAAAATTGCAAATAATTCTGGATTTAGAAGAAGTGCTCTTTTAAGTTTTAAAAAAAGGGTTATTATTGAAATTTTTATTCCAGAAAAAATAAACACAATTTTTTCAAAAAACAAAAAAATTGTTGTTTCTAAGGATTATTTAAAATTATTGATAAATGAAGCTAACTCTAAATTAAAAAAATCAAGAGAAAAAGTAAAAAAATTTGAAGTTTTATTTAAAAAATTTTTAAAAGAGTAAGAATAATTTATAATTTATTTTTTTATTAAAATTCCTATTAAAACTGAAATTAAAACCATTGCAATTACTATTAAAATTATTAATATAAAAACAAACTCTTGTGAATCCAAGAAACTATTTTTTTCTTTTCCATAAATTACTGGAGCATCTGGTGTTTCTACGATATTAACATCTGTATTTTGATTATTATTTTGATCGTTTCCTGAAATTAATGGTGGATTATTATTTTGATTGTTATTGTTATTATTTTGGTTATTGTTTTGATTATTTGTTTGATTCTGATAAGGATTTTCACAATTATAATTTAAGTATATAATTTCTCTATCTGATTCAACATCTGAGTCATAATTTGCCCTAACTAAAATTGAATAAACACCTTTGTTTAAGTTTTTTGGCAATTCAAAATTAAAGGTTCTTGTTGTTTTTTCGTTTTCATCTAATACAATATTATAGATTGAATCCAATAAATCAAGTTTTGATGAATCAATAAAAATTGAAACTTCATCTTGCTCATTTTTACCTGTGTTTTTTATTTCCACATTTAATTTTCCTGTTTTTTCTATGCAATTAAATTCATTTGGAAATAAATTGACATTTGTAATTGTTATTTCATCGTTTTCTAGTTCTAAATTTAATTTGAATTCATAATAATCGCCATGCAAGGCACCATTTTCATCTTCCCCAGTAAAATATAAATAAAAGTCATAAACATCTTCTTCTAAATCATCTGGAACTGAAAAGCTTATTTTTTTTGTTGATTTTTTATTAGGATTTAAAGTTCCAAAAGAAACATCTTTTTCAACATCCATATCTGAATCAGCAGACTCTACTGTTAAATCAATTGTGTCTATTTCACAATCACTAGATTCAGTATCACAATTGCCTGAAGTTGAAAACCTATTTTCTAATTCTATGCTTAATTCAATTTTGTCTCCTCTTTTTATATCATATTCTTTGCCATTTCTAAAAGAGCTTTCATCTTCATTTATTAAAATATCGCTGTCTGAAGTTAATCTTAATTTATTTTCAGCTTCCATATAAACAGCTTTTGTATTTGAATATTGGCTTCCTGTTGAATTATAGCCTGTAATTGTTAAATCGCTGATTTTAAAGCTTTTTTTCTTGCCTTTTGAATCAACAGCATTAAAATTCAAAGGAACATAGCCGAAAATTGTTAATTCTATTGTCTCATTAGGCTGAATTGTGTTTTTAGAAAAATTATATTTCAAATTATATACAGATAAAGCATTAAAACTTACAGCAAGATTGTTTAATTCAGAATTTCCTATGTTTTTCACATAGATTAATGTGCTTATATTCAAGCCTCTTTGCTGTGTATCGCTTCCTAATAATGCATCTGAAAATTCTAAATTTGAGTATGCTACTGATATGACTAACAAAAACAAAAATATACTGTATAATTTAAACATATTAAACTTAATTATGGATTTATTCATTTTTATTCAAATCATATAATAAAAAAGTTAATATTTAAAGTTTTCTTTTAATTTAAACTTAATAGTGGTTATAATTACTTTTAAGAAAGACCATGTTTTTTAAAACAAGAAACATAT
>JAWBPL010000038.1:0-6812 GCA_038825025.1 Candidatus Woesearchaeota archaeon
TTAGAATATGATATTTATTCTTTATCTAATAATATAGAATCTTATGGCAGAAGTGGATTTAATGCTGACAATTGTTTTATAAAAGAGAATAATAAGTATATTTATTTAGATCAATCTGAATCTTGTATATGTTATAATGAAAAGATATTCGGAGAGGGTAATGAAAAAGACCAGCTTTATAAATTTTGTTCTGGAAACCAAGAAAATTCTGAAGCTGTTTTAAATTATCCTAAATGCGATGAATGTGAAAATTGTTTATGTATACCTAATGAAAAAACTATATGTAATTATTATCTTTATGATGAATATGATAATTTAATATGCGATACTTCTTATAAAATAGATCAAATTATAGAACCTAATTTAGAGGGTAATAATTTAGTTTGCCCGAAAGATTATACTAGAAATCCTGGTGAATTAGGATGTTATTACTATGAATTAAATTCTGAAAATAAATGTGAATTAAAAAAATTTTCAATTAGTGAAACATGTAATTGTGTAAATGTTGCTAATTTGCCTTGCGGCTATGATGATTTAGTTAATTATTGCTGTCAAAATGATGAATTTAAAAATCAAAATAATGAAATATGTAATTGTGAAATTAAACCTCCTGATGAAGAGATCGTAGGTGAAGAAATAATATGTAAAAATATTTACATAAGAGACAGAAATAAAAAAAATTGTGAAGTTTTAAAAAATATAAATAATGGCTGTTTTTTTGTGAATGCAAATGAATATGACTGCTATATTTATGAATTAAATAACCCTAATGAAAGAAAAGGCTCATTTAATTGTGATGAAGATGAACTTTATCAAGAATTTTCAGATGAATGCAAAAATTGCAATGAAGAAAAGAAAATAGAAAATGGAATTTGTTATTTAAAATCAAAGGAAACTTTCTGTTCATTTAAAACAAGTGATGAATGCTCATGTTTTGACTTGTTAAAAGAAGAGGAAAAAAATTGCGAAAACAATATTTATAAAATATGTTCTGGTTCTTGTGAAATAGATGAGTGCCCTGAAAAATATAAAAGAGATTTTTTTAATTCTGATAAATGTTTTAAATTAACAAAAATTAATAATAAATGTGAATTTCAAGAAATTGAAGATAAATTAAAATGCTTAGGAATTGATGGAAGCAATTCTTGCTTAAATGATCCTATAAAGCAATTAACAGATGAATGCAAAAAATATTGCCATAACACTTATTATAAAAGAAGTTCTTATAATCAAAATGATTGTTTTAAAATATCTCCTTTAAATAATTGTGTTGAAGAGCCAACTGATAATAAAAATTGCCTTGGAATAATGGGTTCTAATGATTGTGAAAATGATCCTATTTATAATATGTTTTCTGGAAATTGCGAAAAAAATGAAGAAAATGATAAAGACAAAGATAATGTTGAGGATAAATTTGAATTAGAATCATGTTTAAATACAAAAGAAAGTGAAAAAGTAAATAAAGATGGCTGCTCATGCTCTCAAATAAATTGCGATGATCAAAATATTTGCACTGATGATAGTTGTATTGATGGCTATTGCATATATAAATTTAATAATAACCCTTGCGGCGAAAAAAGAGTATGCGAAAAAGACAAGTGCGAAGAAAAATATCCTTTTGAAAAATTTTTAGATTTTACTGATTCTGGAAATGATTATTGTTTTGAAGGAAAATGTTTAACTTATACTTGTGAAATAAAAAGTGCAAAATATTCAAAAACCTGTGATTTTGATGATGATGATGATAATGATCCTGATATAACAGACCCTTATCCAGATGATCCTAATAGAAATACAAAAACAGAAAAGGAAAAAGAAAAAATTTGTGAAAATGAAGCTCCTAATTGCGAATTAATTTTAGGTGTATGCGGAGATTCTAAAAAAATATGTATAAATAATGAATGGCTTGATTGCACTATTGAGAATTACGGATCAAATTATGTAATAGAAGAAACAAATGAATTTTGTGATAATTTAGATAATGATTGTGATGGCACAATTGATGAAAATTGCGAATGCAAAAATAAGGAAATAAAAGATTGTGGCATTAATATTGGTGTTTGTAAAAAAGGATTACAAAAATGTATTAACGGAAAATGGACTGAATGTGAAAATGCAGTTTATCCATCAGAAGAAATATGCAATGGCTTAGATGATGATTGTGATAATTTAGTTGATGAAGATATTTATAATAATGATGATTATAGTTTAACTGAAGAATGTTATATAAATATATGCAAGGGAACAAAAAAATGCAATCAAGAATGTGTTTTATCAGATGATGAAGATAAAGATAATTTTTGTTTGGCTATTGATAATTGCCCCAATGTTTTTAACCCAGACCAATTAGATAATGATAAAGATAATATCGGAGAAGCTTGCGATAAATGCCCATTAGATAATTTAAATGACCCTGATAATGACAATATATGCCAAAATATTGATAATTGCCCTAATGTTTTTAACCCGAATCAATTGGATTGTGATAAAAACAACATAGGTGATGTTTGTGATTTTAATTCAGAATGTGTTAAAGATTCTGATAATGATAATTTAAAAGATAATGAAGATAATTGTCCTTATGTTTTTAATTCCGATCAAATAGATTCAGACAAAGATAATATCGGAGAGGCTTGCGATAAATGTCCTTTGGATAGTTTAAATGACCCTGATAATGATAATATATGCCAGAATATTGATAATTGCCCTAATGTTTTTAATAACAATCAACAAGATGATGATTTAGATAATATAGGAAATTCTTGTGATATATGTATTAATGATGTTTTTAATGATATTGATAATGATAATATTTGCGGTAATATTGATAATTGCCCTTATAGATATAATATAAATCAAAATGATTGTAATAAAAACAATATAGGTGATGCTTGTGATTTTAATTCAGAATGTTCTTATGATACTGATAAAGATGGTTTTGCGGATGTTTTTGATAATTGTATAGATATTTACAACCCTGATCAAATAGATTCAGACAAAGATGATAAAGGAGAGGCTTGCGATAAATGCCCATCAGATAATTTAAACGATGCTGATAATGATGGGATTTGTGGAAATATTGATAATTGCCCTTTTATATATAATCCTGATCAAATAGATTCAGACAAAGATAATATCGGAGAGGCTTGCGATAAATGCCCATCAGATAATTTAAACGATGTTGATAAGGATAATATTTGTGGTAATATTGATAATTGCATATTAAAATATAATCCAGAACAAATAGATTGCGATAAAAATAATATTGGCGATGCATGTGATTTTAATTCTCAATGTGTATCAGATTTTGATTTAGACAAAATAGATGACTACAGCGATAATTGTCCTAATAGTTATAATCCAGAGCAGTTAGACAAGGATGGAGATTCAATAGGTGATGTTTGTGATATATGTATTAATGATGCTTTTAATGATGTTGATAATGATGGTATTTGTGGGAATATTGATAATTGCATTTCTATTTATAATCCAAATCAGCTAGATTCAGATAAAGATAATATAGGTGATAGTTGTGATGTTTGTATTTATGATCCTTATAATGATGTTGATAAAGATTTGTTATGTGCTGACAGAGATAATTGCCCTAAAATAAATAATCCAAGCCAAAAAGATTGTGATTTAAACAATATAGGTGATGCTTGCGATTTTGATTCTTTATGTGTTTTAGAAAAAGACAAAGATAATATAATTGATTATTATGATAATTGTCCTGATAAAGAAAATAAAAACCAAGTAGACTCAGATAAAGATAATATTGGTGATATTTGTGATATCTGCCCTAATGATTTTTTTAATGATATTGATAACGATGGCATATGTGGAAACATTGATAATTGCTTTAATATATTTAATACTGAACAAAATGACAATGACAATGACAATATAGGAAATTTATGCGATTTATGCCCAGATGATGAAAATAATGATATAGATGAAGACAGTATTTGTGGTAATATAGATAACTGCCCATTTATAAAAAACAAAAATCAAAAAGAATGTAGTGCAGATAAAAATAATTTTGTTTATGATAAAAAAATACAAATAAAATCTGAAAGTTCTGAATTATTAAATAAAAAAGGCTTATTATTTAATATAAGTAAGGAAAATGAAAATAAAATAAATAAATTTAAAGAAAAAATAGTAATAGAAACAAAGGAATATTTTTTGAACAATAAGAAATATACAAAATATAAAATAAGCATTGATTCTAAAGATTTAAGCAATTTATATTATTATCAAAATATACCAAAATGCTTGGCAAAAAATGCAGAAAATTTATATTTCAATGGAAAAAATTACCAAATAATAGAAAATGATCCTATTATTGCATGGAAATTCACTAATATTACAGAAGCAAACGAAAAATTAGAAATAACATATGATATAGAAGGAACAATAAATCAAGAATGTTTAAATGAATTAAAAGATTTTATTTACACAAGTATAGACCAAAAAGAAGATAAAAATGTTTTTTATTTTTTAATTCCTATTATTTTAATAGTAGTAATAATTATTATAATTTTATTTATAGAAAAAAAATCAAATAAAAAAGAGATTTAAAATAGGGATTTAAATACTGAATTAATAAATTTATAGTTTAGTATTAAAAAATATAGAAAAAGATATTAAATAAAAGTGTGTTTTTAAAAAAATGAAGTTAAGGCTTATTTTTATTTTTATAATTGCTGCTTTTTTTATTTTAAATTTTTTTTATTTTACTCAATTATCACCTATTTTGGAAAAACCTAAAAAAATAAATAATATTGAAAATGAAATTTTTCAAGAGAAAAAATCAGATAACCATATAAAATATGCTGAAGAAAATTCAAATATAATTGTTTTTTTAAAAACTTTGGAAGTTAATAAACTGCATAATGATATAATTAATAATGAAAATCCAGCAATATTGGTTTATTTGTATAAGAATTTTTCAGATTTAGTTTTTGTTTATAATATTATAGATAAAAATATTTTTTTGATAAACATTTCTGAAATAAATGATAAAGAAAAAAAACAAAAAAGCGATATAATTAATCAAATTATAAATAGAGAGAATATAGATATTGGGATTTTTTTAAATGAAAATTCATTTAAAAGTAATTTTTCAGATATAGATAGTATAATATATAATATAAGAAGAGAGAACATAAAAATAAATATATATTCAGATGAAAAAGAATTATTATTAAAAGGATATCTTGTTTTGTATGAAAAATTTAAAGATATTTTTAATAAAAATCAAGAAATAGATAATAAAATAACAGGTGATATTGTTTTTTTTGTGAATAAACCTTTAAGAACATTAAAAATATTTCAGTTAATTAATATTATTTTATTTTCATTGCTGGTTTGGCTAATATTTGAAAGAGAAAGATAGATTAATATAATTTAAAAAATTTTCAAAAAAAAATTTACTAAATCTTATTTTATTAGATTATATTTTTTTAATGTTTCTTTGTATTTTTTATAATCTTCTGAATTTTTAAAATTATGTAATTCCTCTTGAGGCAATTTAGAAAGCCATTTATTTTGGATTTTTAAAATTTCTTTTAAATCTTCTGGCAATTCTTCTTTTTCTTTTACTTCATCGGATTCTTCATCATATTCTGCTTCTTCACTAAACCAAGATTTTATTTTGTCAAAAAAGCTTTTTCTTTTTTTGCTTTTTTCATTAACTTCTAAATTTTCATCTTCATATTTTTCATTATCAGATAAATCTTTTTTCTCATCTGATTCTTGTTTTAGATTTTTATCTTTTAAACTTTCAATTTCTTCTTTATCATAATTTTCTTCCATTTCATTTTCCTCTTCATCTGTAAAAAAGCTTAAAAATCTTTTAAAAAAATTGTTTTTATTTTTTATTTCTTTATTATTAGTTAAATCTTTTTCACTTTTTTCATTATATTTATTATGGCTTTTTTTAGTTTTTTTTTTGTTTTCTGTATCAAAATCAATGGATTTTTTTCTTCTTTCTAAATAATCCTCTAAATCTGAATTTATTCCTCTTGAGATAGTAATCACCTTTTTTATGATTTTTTTATAATTATTAGATTTTTAATTTATGTATTTATTTTTTAAAATCAATATTAAGCAATATTTAATGCTATTTATATTTTTTTATGTTTATAATTTTTTGGTTTATAATTAATTATTTAAATTAAAAAAATATTCAATCATAAGTTTTTTAATTTTTTGTTTAAATTTAAGAAAATGGTAAAACCAGTTCCTATAAGCGAAATAAGAAAAAAATATAAAAAATTGCCAATAGACAGAAAATGGCTTATTTTAGGTTTAGGTGTTTATATATTAACTTTTTTTTTGAAAATTCCAATTATGGCTTTAATATATTTAACAATTTTTTGTGTTGCTAATGCCCTTCTTTTAACAATTGACAGATATATTTCTTTACCTTTGGATGTTGAATTATCAACTTTTTCTGCTGCATTAATGACTTTGGCTTATGGCTTAAATTGGGGTATTGCTACTGCAATTTTAACAAAATTTGCTTCTATTGCTTATAATAGGTCAATTAGAGTAGATCATGTTTTTATGATTATTGGTTATATAATATCTGCATTAATAACCCATATATTAAAAGGTTTGAATATAATGATAATAGGTATTTTAGCTACAATAATTGTTAATATATATACTGTTTTTGTTTCAAAATATATAACTATGCTTTCTGATTATGAAATTGTTACATATGGTTTAAGCAACACAATATTTAATTTTATTTTATTTGTTGCTTTTTCAGAGCCATTCTCAAAAATTATGTTTTAAATAATTTT
>JAWBPL010000039.1:0-6800 GCA_038825025.1 Candidatus Woesearchaeota archaeon
GAACTTTTTCTTTGAAATCTTTTGCTGTAATAAAAGTTCCTCTTGATTTTGACATTTTTTCGCCATTGATTGTAATAAAGCCATGAACAACAACATTATTAGCAGGATTAAACCCAGAAGCAATTAAAACTGCTGGCCAAAATAATAAATGAAAATATATAATGTCTTTTCCTATGAAATGAATTACTTTTGAGTTTTTCCAATGTTTTTCAGCTTTATCAACATCTTTAAAATAATTTGCTAAGCTGGATAAATATCCAATAGGAGCATCAAGCCAAACATAGAAATATTTATTTTCTTCATTTGGAATTTTAAAGCCAAAATAAGGGCCATCTCTTGAAATACACCAATCCTGCAAGCCTTTGTCAATCCATTCTAAAATTTGGTTTTTTATTTCTTCTTGCAATTCATTATTATCTTTTATATATTTTCTTAGCTGTTCTGAAAAAGCACTTAATTTAAAGAAATAATGTTTTGAATTTTTTCTTATTGGATTTTTTTTACATAATATGCAATAAGGCTCAATCAAATCAATTGTTTCATAGGTTGAGCCGCATTTTTCACAGACATCGCCATACTGATCTTGTGCTTTACATTTAGGGCAAGTTCCTTTTACAAACCTATCTGGCAAAAATCTTTTATCATGCTCACAATAAGTTAATTCAATTTCTTTTGTATAGATAAAACCTTTTTTTAATAATATATTAAAAATTTTCTCTGTAAAATATTTATTTTCTTCTGAATTTGTAGTATAATAAGAATCATGATAAATTTCATAATCTAACATGTCTTTTGTATGTTCTTTATAATATTCAGTAACAAACTGCTCCGGTGTTTTGTTATTTTTTGCAGCATTTATTTCTATTGGAGTTCCATGTGTGTCATCTGCACAGCAATATATAGCATTTTTTCCTACTAATCTTAAAAATCTAGAATAAATGTCTGTTTGAATATATTCTAGCATATGTCCTATATGTAAAGAGCCGTTAGCATAAGGCAATGCACTTGTTATAAATATATTATTTTTATTTGAATTTTCAGTAGATTTTTTAATATCCTTTTTTGTGTTTTTTTCCATTTTATTATAAAATAAAAAATAATTTAAAAAATTTTTTGAATGTTTTTTTTTAATATTTCTTAATTTTATATTTTATAATTTTTATTATTTTAATAAACTTTTTAAAGTTTTTAATAATTTAAAAAAACATGGCTAAAAAAAATCAAAAATTATTAAGACTTTCATTATTTGTGGTTATTGCTATTTTTATATTATCAACTTTGGCAAGTGTTTTATTGTATAGGCAAGATTTTGAAACAGAAAATTCTATAAAACTAAATTTTTCAGATAAAATATATGAGTTTAAATTAAGGAATAATCAAAATTCATATTATTATGAAGTTCAAAGCAATGATAAAAAGGAAAAATTTGTTTCTTATTTTTTGCCTTATGAAGTTATAAATCAGAATTTTGATAAAGAATTTTTAAAAAAACTGAATAATGAAAATTTTTATTTAGCTTTTGATCCTGAAGATAATGAAATACAAAATATAGAATTTATTAGGTTTGATTTAAGCCAAAACCAAGGAAATAAAATAGTTATAAGCGGAATTTTAAATCAAAGCGATAAATATCCTTTTTTGCCTTTAGTTGATTGTAAAAATACAACAATGCCTATATTGATATTAAAAAGCAGTAATGTTTCAAGCACATATTTAATAAATGAAAATTGTTATGAAATTAATTTTGTAAAATTTGAAACACTTAAAATAAGGGATTTATTAGTTTATTTATCAAGAAAAATGATTGTTAATTGAATATTAATTCAACAAATCAACATTTGGTTTTATCGTTTAAAAAAGTAAATTATGGTTAAAATGAAAAAAAAATCAATCAATTCAAAGAATACTAAAAAAGATAGATCAAACAAAATAAAATCAAATGAAATAACTGAAAAAGAAAATATCAGCAGTGAAACTAACAAACAGGTTTCTTCTAATGAAAAACAAAAAAATAAAAAGGATTTATATTTAATTATATCTGCAATAGCTATTTTATTAATTCTTGTTGGAATTTTTAGTTTGAAATATTTTATAAATGACAATAATAAAGATAATTATATTCCAGAAACAAAAATATATAATGGCTTTACTTTTGTTAAAGTAGGAAATTATTGGCAAACAAGCATTAAAACACAGAGCTCATCAGGAATAAAGAATTTTGATATAATGTTTCATTTTACACCAGAAGAAGTTGAAAACATCACAACTGAAAAAAATGTTAAAAATGAATCAATAACACCTTATTTGTTTATGAATGTTGCTAACATATATATAACTACAAATCCTGATTATCCAAGCTCTGTTGTTATAGCTGGTGTTGAGATTTCAAAAATAATTGGACAAATATATGGTAAAAATGTAAAAGGAGCATTAACAAAGAGATATTATGATTATAATGACACACCTATAATAACTTGTGAAAATATAACAGATAGCCAAAGAGTTATTAAATTAGAATTGGGAAATGAAACTAAAATTTATAGTGATAATGGCTGCATTATTGTAATGGGCGATAATCCCGTTAATTTAATAAAAGCATCAGAAAGACTTGCTTTTGAGATTTTGAAAATATTGTGATTAAAGTATTTTATAATTTTATTCAGCTTTGTTTTTTTCTTTAAATTCATTTATTAAAGTGTAAATAGGCCCAAAGTTAGTTAGTTCGCTTTTATATAATTTAAATGAATTAACTTTTATTGAAGTTATTAAATTTTCATTGATTTTATCAATTTTTTTGTTTTCTTCTTTTATAAAGGCTATTAGTTTTTTATTATGCTCTGTTCTTGCTATTGTTATATGCGGCTTAAAAATATAATTGTCTTTAAATTCTATTAAATTTAAATCAATTTCTTTTTTTAAGTTTAATAATTCTTTGTTTTCTTGAATTTCTAGATAAACAATATTTATTTTATTAATATCTGGAAAAGCATTAATTTCTTTTGTTTTTAGTTCAAATTCAGAAAAAGTGATTTTTTTAAGCATATTGATTATTTTATTTAGGTTTGAATCTGAGACATAGCCTAAGAATTTTAAAGTTAAATGCAATGTTTTAGGGATTGAGGCTTTTGTTATTTTTTGTATTTCTTTTTGAAGTTTTATTATTTCATTGGTTAATGGAAAGTCTATTGCAATAAATAATCTCATAATTTTTAAAAAAATAAGTAAATTTTATAAATATTCAGTTTTTCTTAAAAATAAAATGATGATCCCAGTCAGATGTTGGTCTTGCGGAAAGCCGATTGCCCATTTATGGGAAGATTTTATGCAAAAAACAAGCAACAGAACAAAGAATGTTAAAGAAACATTAGATGAGTTAGGTTTAGAAAGATATTGCTGCAGAGCACAATTTTTAGGTCATGTAGATTTAATTGATATTGCAGCACAATTTAAGAAGTTTTGAATTCTTTTTGAGTTCATATTCTGTTTTTTAGTATATTCTTTCTGAATAAGAAATTAACTAAAACTTTTTATATAAATAATATTTTATATACATTATGCATCGTATTTTGTTTTTAGGAACAGGAAATGGTATTGAAGTTATAGGAAAACAAATAAGGTCTTCGGGAGGCATTATTTTAAATATTGATGAGGAGCAATTTCATATTGATCCAGGCCCAAGTTCTTTGTTAATGGCAAAACTTCATAATATTAATGTAAGGGAAACAACAGCCTTATTTATAACAAAGAATGAATTATCTAAAGCAAATGACGGAAATGCAGTTATTGCAGCAATGACTTTAAATGGCTTAGATAAAAAATCTGTTTTAGTTTGTAATTCAAATGTCATAGAAAAAAAAGATAATAATTTTCCTTTTATCAATGATATATATAAAAACTTTGTAGAAAAAATTATAATGACAGATAACACAAAAAAAATTGGCATAAACCAAGTAGATATAGAAATAATTGATTTAGATACTAGTATTGGTTTAAAATTTTTAACTAGTAAATATGTTTTGTCTTATGTTTCAGATACTGAATACAGCAATAATTTAATTGAAAAGTTGAAAAATACAGATATTTTAATTTTAAATATTCCTGATCCAAGAGAGATTAAAAGAAAAGATTTTTTAAATTCTCAAGATGCTGAAAAAATAATTTTAAAATTAAAGCCACAATTAGCAATAATTACTGGCTTCGGAATAAAAATGTTGCAAGCAGATCCTTTGTATGAAGCAAGAGAATTGCAAAAAAACACAAAAACAAATGTAATTGCTGCAAAAGACGGAATGCTAATAAATCCTTTGTCATTTACAACAACAGTAAGGCAAAGCAGTTTGAATAATTATTAATTTTTTTTTGAAAAAATTTCTTTTTAATCAGCAATCTTTTTATATGTTCTATAATTATTATTTTTTATGGAAAAAAACTTAGAAAAAAAAGAAAAAAAATTTATTTCTATAGAAAAAGCATTAAAAGAAGGCAAAGGTTTTGTTGATATAAGAGGCTGGGTTTATAGAGAAAGAAAGCATAGCGATGTTGTTTTTATTGTTTTGAGAGATGAATCAGATATAATTCAATGTGTCATTAGAAAAGAAAATGTTTCTAATGAATTGTTTGAGAAAGCACAAAAACTAACAATAGAAAGCTCTCTTATTTTTTCAGGAGAATTAAAAAAAGAGTTGAGAGCACCAACAGGTTATGAACTAATTGTAAAAGAAATGGAAATTGTTCAGATAGCAGAGCCTTTTCCAATAACAAAAGATTTTTCACCAGAATTTTTACTTGATAATAGGCATTTGTGGATAAGAAGCAGAAAAATCAATGCAATTTTAAAAATAAGGCACACTGTTGTAGGGGCAATTCACGAATTTTTCAGAACAAGAGGATATTATGAATTTGATGCTCCAATATTTCAGCCAAATGCCTGTGAAGGCGGCTCTACTTTATTTGAAGTTAAATATTTTAATGATAAGGTTTATTTAAGCCAGTCATGGCAGTTATATGCAGAAGCTGGCATTTTTTCTTTGGGAAAAATTTATAACATGGGGCCAACTTTTAGAAGTGAAAAATCAAAAACATCAAGGCATTTAGCAGAATTCTGGATGGCTGAAATGGAAGCTGCATGGATGCATTTAGATGAATGCTCTCAGGTTGCAAAAAATGAAGTTAAATTTATAGTTCAAAAGGTTTTAGAGAATAATAAAAAAGAGCTGGAAATTCTTGGAAGAGATATAAATAAATTAAAGGTTTATGCAGAAAAAGAATATCCTACAATAACATATACAGAAGCCTTAAAATTACTCAAAGAAAAACTTAATATGGATGTTGAATGGGGCAAAGACCTAAGAACAATTGAAGAGGAAAAATTAATGGAATTATTTGATACCCCTGTTGTAGTTATTGATTATCCAAAAGAGATAATGGCTTTCTATAAAAAAAGAAGATTGCCAAAACCAAAAGAAGCTCCTGAAGATGTTGCATTATGTTTTGATATGTTAGCTCCAGAAGGGTATGGTGAAATTATAGGTGGCAGTGAAAGAGACACAGATATAAAGGAATTGCAAAAATATTTAAAATTGCAAGGAGAAAAACCAGAGCATTATGAATGGTATTTAGATTTAAGAAGGTATGGCTCAGTTCCACATTCAGGCTATGGCTTAGGTGTTGAAAGAGTTGTTTCATGGCTTTGCGGTTTAGATAATATAAAAGATGCAATTCCATTTCCAAGGACAATGTTGAGAAAAACACCATAATTTTTTTTAATCTTTATTTAATATTATACTTTTTTTAAATTTTTTTTCTTTTTTATTATAGAGTAATAACCTTTAATTAATAATTTTTATAAACTAATTTAACTTATCAAAATTTATGAATGATAAAATTTTTGGTGAACAATTGATTAAATATGCTAGAGAAAGTATTGAAGGTTATTTTTCAGGAGTAAAACCAAACATTCCAGATATTTTAAAAAACGAGAAAGAAAAAAAAGGTGTTTTTGTGACTTTAGAAAAAAATTCTGAATTAAGGGGCTGCATTGGGTTTCCAGAGCCTGTTTTTGAATTAAAAAAAGCAATTTATGAAGCAGCAAGAGCAGCAGCATTTAAAGATCCAAGATTTTTGCCTTTAGAAGAAGATGAATTAAATCAAATAACTATTGAAATAAGCTTGTTAACAAAACCAGTTTTAATTGAAGTTGAAAAACCAGAAGAATATTTGAAAAAAATAATTATTGGAAAACATGGTTTAATAATTAAAAATATGTATAATTCAGGATTGCTATTGCCACAAGTTTTTATTGAACATAAATGCACAACATTACAAGCTTTAGAAATGGTTTGTGAAAAAGCTGGCTTAGATAAAGATGCATGGCAAGAACAGGAAAGCCAAATTTATTGTTTTGAAGCAAAAATTTATTCTGAAAATAAAAAATAATTGTATAATTATTAAAAAAAACTTATTTTTTAATATGCAACAAAAAAACTATAAAAAAAAATCACAAATAAGCATGGAATTTTTAGTAATCTTTGGTTTTGTTTTTTTAATGATTTTGCCATTGATTTTGATTTATTATGATCAATTGTTTTTTATAAAAGACGAGATATCAGAAAACCAAATTAGAAATATTATGATAAAAATTTCAGATAAAGCAGAGTCAATTTATTTTTTAGGAGAACCCTCTCAAACGATAATAAATGTTTATTTTCCTGAAAATATAGAATCTATAAATTTTACAAAAAATGCCGTTATATTTAATTATAGAACAAGTAAAAATCTTTTGCATAGCATTTATTATCAAT
>JAWBPL010000040.1:0-6679 GCA_038825025.1 Candidatus Woesearchaeota archaeon
TCCTTATAAACTAAGAAATGTTATAGATTAAGTAAAATTTTTAAAATTAAAACTTTTTCATATACAAATATTATTTTTTATTTTAAATTTTTAATTTGGGCCCGTAGCTTAGCCTGGTGGAGCGATGCTCTTATATGAGATTGCTTCAAACAACTAAAAAAATAAAAATTGAAGCCCTAAGCAAGGCATTGGTCGCCGGTTCAAATCCGGTCGGGCCCACTTTTTATTTTTTTATATTATCTTTTTTCTATTTTTTATTGTATATTTTTTATTAAATTTTATTTATACTTTAAAAAAACTTTTTTAAATAGAAAAAATATTCTATATAAATTTTCAATAAATTATTTCTAAAATATATATCTTTTAATAAAATAAGTGGTAAATCAAAAAAATTAAATAAGAAGGATATCAAATGCTCATAAATTCATTATTAAATAAAAAAAATAAACTACTTATTATAGGCCCTCACCCAGATGATGTTGAATTTTCAACAGGAAGGCTTATTTTAAATAGAAATCAAAAAAATACTTTTGTTTTTTGCATGACAGATGGCAGAAAAGGTCAAGAATACGGAAATTTATCTGAGGATGAATTTGCAAAAATAAGAATAAAAGAATCAAAAAAAGCACTTTCATATTTAGGAATTAATCAAAAAAATATTTTTTACTTTAATTTAAAAGATCAAGAAGTAATAAGAAATCCCTACATTATAGATAAACTTTATATTCTAATAAAAAAAATACTGCCTGATTTTGTTTTAATATGCCCCTGGGAAGGAGCACATCCAGACCATGATGCAACACATTTATTTGCAATAATAGCCTTAAAAAATTTAGATTACAATTTTAATAAAATTATTGAATATGGTTCATATAATTTTTTTAATGGCAAATTGAATGTTCAAAAATTTATTCCTAAGGAAACAGAAGAATTTAAATTATATCCAGATGAAAAAACACAAAAAAAATGGCTAAATGCAATACAATATTTTAAATCACAAATAAGCCTACAAAAAAAATATATTCCAAAAAGTAAATATGAAATTTTTAGAAAACTTCCTTATTATGATTATAGTAAATTACCTTATGAACATTCTTTTATTTTTAGAGATCTTTTAAATCCTATTTATCCTTTAGCTAAAAAAATAATTCCAAAAAAAAAACAGCTTTATTACGAAACATGGACTAAAATTAATCCTTTAAACATACAAAAAAAATTACTTTTTAATAAAAAATATTATTCAAAATAAAAAATTTTAGAAATAACTTTTTAAGAAAAGACTTAATTAAAGAATAAATTAAAAAATATTTAAATCATCTAAAATATTATCTAAAAAAGAAATAATCTATAAAAAAATGAATTTCTTTAATGAATTATATAAAAAATACAGAGAAAAAGCAATAAAACCATATCAAAAAAGAAAAAAAGTAGTTGATTTAGATTATTTAGAAAAACATAAAATAAATAAAAAATATTTAGCCTTACTTTTATTTGGGATTATAATTTTTTTATTAAACAAAAAATATTTTATTTTTGTGCTTTTGACAATATTTTCTGGTTTTTTTAGTTATTATCATTCAAGAATAAATCAAAGTCCATTAGACTTAAAGCTTGCATTATTTTTAGGCTTATTTATAACAAAATATTATGGCTTGCATATGACTGCTATATTCTTTTTTATTAGTGATTTATTACCTTCTTTATTAGGTGGCGAATCTATTGATGCAGCAACATTTGCCTTTGTCTCTTGGTATTTTATTGTTAATGCTATTGTTCTTTTATTTCCAGCTGTAAGCTTAATATTTTTAGGCCCTATTTTAGTTGTAATTGAGGCTATTGGAAGCATTTTTATTAACAAGGCATTTGGAATTCCTGCTTTTATGTCGTTTTTTTTATCAATTATGACTATAGTTGTCAGAATTATATATTTTTTAACTTTGGGCAGATTATTAGAAGCTTTATTTTTAACATTTTGAATTTTCTATTTAAAACAATATAACTAAAATAAACTAAAAAGCAAAAAAAAGAAATCTATTTTAAATAATATTATTTTTATTTAACAATGACTGAAAGTAAATCAAAAAAAAATATTCTTATAGAAATTTGGGATAATATATATTTATTTGATTTGTCTGTTTTTATAAAAAATTCTAAAATTTTAATTATTTCAGATTTGCAATTAGGCTATGAAGAAGCATTAAATAAAAAAGGCTTTTTAATTCCAAGATTTCAAGAAAAAGATATCTTTTTCCGATTAAGTTATATAATGGATAAATTAAAGCCAAATCTTGTTATTATTAATGGTGATATTAAGCATGAGTTTTCTGTTATTAGTAAGACTGAATGGACTAGTGTAAAAAGACTAATTGAAGTTATAAAAAAAAAATCTGATTTAATTTTAATAAAAGGCAACCATGATAATATGCTTGAGCCCATTGCTAAAAAAAAAGAAATTAGTTTATTAGATTTTTATTTTATTAAAGAAGAAAAGATATATATTTGCCATGGAGATGAAATTCATAACAATGAATTTATAAAAAAATCTGAAACTATAATAATAGGGCATGAGCATCCAGCTATAGGTTTGAGAGAAAAAGGCAGGGTTGAAAAATTCAAATGTTTTTTAAAAGGCAAATTTAATGATAAAAATATGGTTGTTATTCCTTCATTTAATACAATAACAGAAGGGACAGACATTTTGCAAGAAAAATTAATGAGCCCTTTTTTAAAAAACATAGATAATTTTGAAGTTTTTTTAATTAATGATTTATTAAAAGATGAAAAAAATAGCAAAGATAATATAAAAAATAAAGAATTAAGTCAAATTTTATATTTTGGAAAAGTCAAATCACTTATTAACGAGTTTCAATAAATCTGCTTTTGTTATTATTCCTATAAGTTCGCCTTTTTCCTCAACTAAAACTAAAGGAAAATGTTGTAGCAAATTTATTATTACTCCCTGAGATGTTGTTTCTGGTACAATTGGAGGACTAGATTCCATTATTTCTGATATTTTGTTATTTTGCTTGTCATTCAAGATAAAATCAACAATTAAAGATTCTGAAATATAGCCGACAACTTTTTTATTTTTTATAACAGGCATTTGTGATATATTATGCCTTTTCATTTTTGTTATTGCATCTTTTATTGTGTCTGTTGTTTTTATTGAATAAATCTTTTTATGCATTAAATCTTTTGCAGTCAATTCTGTTTCTTTATTAATCATCGTTAATGTTTCAAATATCTTTTTAGCATAACTATAGCTAGGGTCAATTTTTCCAGATTCTATTTTGGCTATTAATGATTGAGAAACATTTGCTTTTTTAGCTAACTGCTCTTGTGTTAAATTTAATTTTTTTCTTATTTTTTTTATTTCAGAAATTTCATCCATTAGATTATTTAAAATTATTATATTTATATTTTTTTTGCTTATTATTCCAATTAGAATATTTTTTTCAAGAATCTTTATAAAGATTTTTGTTTTTTTTGCTTTTGGTGATAATATGATAAACAAAAAAGGAAATTTTTTATTTACCTCTGAAAGTGTTACAGAAGGACACCCAGATAAAATCTGCGATCAAGTGTCCGATGCAATTGTAGATGCAATTTTAAAAGATGACCCTGATGCAAGAGTTGCAGCAGAATGTTTTACAAAAACAGGCTCAATAATGGTTGGTGGTGAAATAACAACAAAAACCTATGTTGAAATTCAAGATATTGTTAGAGAGGTTGTCAGAAAAATAGGCTACACAAAACCAGAATACCAATTTGATGCTGATTCTATAGGTGTTTGGGTTAATATTTCAAAACAAAGCCCTGATATTGCACAAGGAGTAAATGAAACAAAAGAGCATGAACAAGGTGCAGGAGATCAAGGAATGATGTTTGGGTTTGCCACAAATGAAACAAAAGAATTAATGCCAATGCCAATAATGTTAGCTCATAAATTAGCTTATAGATTAGCTCAAGTAAGAAAAGAAAAAATATTGCCTTATTTAAGGCCAGATGGAAAATCACAAGTAACAATAGAATACATTAACGGAATTCCTAAAAGAGTTCATACTGTTGTTATTGCAGCTCAACATGACCCAGATGTAAGTTTAGAGCAAATAAGAAAAGATATTACTGAAAATGTTATAAAGCCTGTCTGTGGCTCTCTAATGGATAATAATACTAAAATTTTTGTTAATGGCACAGGAAAATTTGTTATTGGAGGCCCGGTTGGGGATAAAGGCTGCACAGGCAGAAAAATAATTGTTGATACTTATGGTGGTGTTGGCAGGCATGGTGGTGGTTGTTTTTCATCAAAAGATCCAAGCAAAGTTGATAGAAGCGGAGCTTATTTTGCAAGATATGTTGCTAAAAACATTGTTGCAGCTGGCTTAGCTGATGTTTGTGAAATTGAAGTTGCATATTGTATTGGTGTTGCTCAGCCAGTTTCAATTATGCTTGACACTTTTGGAACAAACAAAATTCCAGAAGAAAAAATAGAACAATTAATAAGAAAACATTTTGATTTCAGGCCTAAAAAGATTATTGAAAAATTAAAATTAAAAAATCCTATTTATTTTCCAACTGCTGCTTATGGGCATTTCGGCCGTGAACCATATAAAGCAGTTGTTGAATTTAATACAAAAGAGAACGGACATGAAAAAGTCTATAAAAAAGAGCATGAATTTTTTACTTGGGAAAAAACAGACATGGCTGAAATTTTAAGAAAAGATGCAGGATTAAGATAATCTTTTATTTTTTTATTTTATTAGTATTTATTTTATTATTTTTGTTGCTGCTTTTCTCAATCTATTCATTAATGCTAATCCCAAGCCATTATCATCAAAGCCTTTGACAATCAAATAATTTATTTTTTTTTCATCAGCATCTCTGAATATATAATATAAATCTTTTGCCAAATTTTTTTCATTAAAATCAATTATTTTAACCTTGTATTTTTTTTTTATCAAATTTTTGTAATAATTATTTAATTTTTCATTTTGTTTTTTTGATTTTTCAAATAAAATCACTTTTGCTTCTGGGCTATAATGCCTGTATTTCATTCCAGGGGATTTTGCTTTTATTTTGTCAAACTTTTTTATTACTCTTATTGTTGGAATTATTTCTTTTAAATCTTCAAAGGTAATTGCTCCTGGCCTTAATAATAAAACAGGTTTTGAAGTCAAATCAATTACTGTTGATTCTAATCCAAATTTTGTTTTTTTTGATTTTATAATACAAGATATTTTTCCATTAAAATCATTATAAACATGTTTAAAAGTTGTTCCAGATGGCTTTCCAGACAAATTTGCAGAAGGAGCAGCAATAGGGCAATTAGACAATTTAATTAATTTCAATGCAATTTTATTTTTCGGCATTCTTATTGCTATTGTTTCTAAATTAGCTGTTGTTTCATAAGGCACAATTTCTTTCTTAGGCAGAATTAAAGTTAAAGGTCCTGGCCAAAATTTTTTTATTAGTTTTAGTGCTAATTCTTTCTGCTCAAGGCTATTAAAATTAGCATAATTAAAGATATCTTTTTTCCTGCAAATATGTACTATCAAAGGATTATCGCTTGGCCTGCCTTTTGCAATAAAAATTTTTTTAACTGCATCTTTATTTAATGCATTAGCTCCCAAGCCATAAACTGTTTCTGTTGGAAAAGCAACTAATTCATTTTTTTTTATTAATTCAGCGGCTTTTTCTATTTCTTTAGAATTTAATATTAATGTTTTCATAGATATATTTTAATTATTTAATATAAATAAAAAGTTTTCTTTAAAAAATATTAATTATTAATTTATTTTTTTCAATGTTTTTAAAATTTAACTAACTTTCTGTAATTATATATCTCATAAAAAAATAAATAAATCAATTTCTTTTTTTAAAAAACATCGCAATAACAAATGTCAATGCTAAGACTATTCCATAAGTTGAGAATTCAGGAACTTGGTTAGGTGTTTCATTATTATTTTGTGAGGTTTGATTATAATTTGTATTATTTTGCTCTTGTGTTTCTTTATTTAAATTAATTTCAAATAATATTCCAGGATTTGGGCTTGCTTGTTGCCAATTTTCCATTAAGTAATTATCCAAAGTAATATTTTTTAATTCTATTGTATAGCCTTCCTCTGCAACATTAGAATAAAAAACAGAATCAACTATATTATTATTATTGTCATATAAAATCAATTCTTTTCCTGTATTTGTTAATGTAAAGCTTGACTGAAATAATTTAATTTCAGTTAAATTTGTTAAATTATATTCTTGAGAAAAATTTTCTGGATTTCTTGCCAAAATCACAAAAGAGTAAGGTTCAATTAAAAAACTTCCATTATTATATAATTCATTATATATATTAATGCTTCTTATTGTTGTTCCATCTTGTAATTTCCAATTACTTATATTTAATGTTTCATTTCCATAATTAAATAATTCAATCCATTCTCTATTTGCTTCATTTCCAAAAGGATTATACATAATTTCTGTAAATGTTAATGATGCTTTAACATTATAAACAGAAAAAACAAAAACACAAATAAAGATTATAATAGTTAAAACTAACAAAACCTTTTTTTTCATTTTACACCCCCTTTTTTATTTATCTTTTATTTCTGCATTTTTGCAATTTTAGTATTTGTGTGTATTTATTTTTATTTTATCTTTTATTTAGTTTTATATTATTTTT
>JAWBPL010000041.1:0-6591 GCA_038825025.1 Candidatus Woesearchaeota archaeon
CTCGCATGTGCTATTAAAATTTTTGTCTTCTTATTTTTTGTAAAACTAAAATCATTTTCCCAGATTGGATTTATATTTTTATAATACTGATAATTATTTTTTTCATCTAAATAAGCTAAGCCAAAACCATGTCCTTGATTCTCTTTACTATTTTTACAAACAGCAGCAAACTTTTCTAAATAATAATTAATGTCAAAAAACCCACTTGACTTAACATATAATAATCTGCACATTTTCATTAATTTTTGTTTAAATACTAAAAAATTATACAGGATGTAATCCAGTAAATTCTAATCCTGTTGTTTCATCAAATCCAAACATTATATTCATGCATTGGACTGCTTGTCCTGCTGAGCCTTTCATTAAATTATCTATTGCACTTATAACAACTAGTCTTTTTTTATCAGTTTCATCTAATTCAAAACCAATATCGCAATAATTTGTTCCCCATAATAATTTAGGCTCTGGATATCTGTAAATTCCTTGCTTTTCTTTAACAAACCTAATAAAAGGCTCATTTTGATACTCATTTCTAAAAATTTTCCAAATATCTTTTTCTTGCATTTCTTGTTTTAAATAAACATGAGCTGTCATTAAAATTCCTCTCACAATCCCAATGCTTGTTGCACTAAAACCAAAATAATTTGTCTTAAGCTCTTGCATAATTTCAGCAATATGCCTATGCCCGGTTGGCTGATAACTTCTCACACAATCATTTCTCTCTGGATGATGGCTTGCTTCACTTGGCTTGCTTCCTCCTTGAGAACTGCCTGCTTTAACTTCAACAATTGTTCTTGATTCATCGACAACATTGTTTTTATATAATGGATATAATCCAAGTATTGTTGCTGTTGAATTGCAGCCAGCAGCAGCAACATAATCTGTTTTTTTTATTTCTTCTCTATGTAATTCTGGAATGCCATAAACAAATTTTTCAATCAACTCAGGATTAGGATGTTCTGAACCATACCATTTTACATAATCTTCTTTATTTTTTAATCTATAATCACTTCCTTTATCAATAATTTTCTTTGCTTTGCTCATAAAATATTTCATCTTCTGGCTGCTTAATCCATGAGGCAATCCTAAAAACAAAACATCAACATATTCTAAATTATTCATACTAGTAAATTTTAAAGTTGTTTTTTTCCTTAAATTTGGATGAACTTGATGGACAAACTTTCCTATATTGCTTTCACTAGTTACTTGCTTAACTTCAACATAAGGATGATTTAAAAGTAATCTTAAAACTTCTCCACCAGTGTAGCCAGAAGCACCAATAATTGAGGCTGTTATTTTCACAATATCACCTTTTTAGTTTTTTATTTTTCAAATTTATTTAATTAAGTGCCAACAATAATGGCAACAGACGGCATTTTTATTCTAAAAATGCCTATGGCTCACCCCGTAAGGGACATCCCCCGAGCCATCTGTGCCATTGTTGGCACTTTTTCATTTTTTACCTGTTTCAATTACATAATCAACCATTAATTTTGGAATATTTACACCTGTCGTAACAATACTATTCCTAAATTCCATTGTGTGATTTACTTCATTTACCATTAATCCTTTTTTTGTTTCAAATATATCTATTGCTAATAATCCACCTTTTCCATCTGTTATTGCATCTGCAGTTTTTTTACACAAATTATCAATTTCTTTTGTTATAGGACAATTTTCAGCTTTTCCGCCTCTTGCTGTATTTGTAATCCAATGTTCTGAATTTCTATAAATTGCTGCAATTGTTTTATTTCCAACAACAAAAGCCCTAATATCTCTGCCAGGTTTTTCAATATACTCTTGAATGTAAAATATTGAATGATTATAGCCACCTAGAGTTGCTTTATGCTCTATTATTGATTCAGCTTCTTCTCTGGATTTTACTTTTGCCATTAATCTGCCCCATGAGCCAATAACAGGCTTTAAAACACAAGGATAGCCTATCTCTTGACAGGCATTTAAAGCAGATTCCTCAGAAAAAGCCATAAAAACTCTAGGTGTTGCTATATTATTATTAACTAATATTTGGCTTGTTACATATTTGTCGCCACATCTTTCAGCAACAAAACTTGAATTAACAACTTTAACATTTTGTGCTTCAAATAACTTTGAGATATATAATCCACGGCTATAAGAGACACTTCTTTCAAACAAAACATCAATATCATATTTCTTTTTAGTTATATCAAAAAACTCAACATTATCGTCAATTATAATTAACTCAATATCTCTTTTTCTTAATTCCTCAATCAAAAATTTTTCCTCTGCTCTTAATTTTGTCATCAAAAAACCAACTTTCAATTTCATAATTTCACCTTATTATTTTATTTATTTTATTTATTTTATTTTTTTATTGCTGATTTTCTTTTATTAATAGCATTAATTTTTCTTTTATCTTTTCAGCAACCTCTTTTGTTGTTTTATTATTGCCTAAATCATAAGTTGTATAATTTTCTTTAATTGTTTCATAAACAGCTTTTTCAATTATTTCTGCATAAAAATTTTCATTCAAATATTCAAGCATCATTTTTGCTGATAAAATTGCTGCTATTGGATTTGCTTTATTCAAGCCTGCATTTTTTGGATTACTGCCATGAACAGGCTCAAAAATAGCTTTATTTAAGCCAATATTTCCAGAATAAGCAATTCCTAAGCCGCCAACAAGCATTGAGGCTTCATCACTTAAAATATCGCCAAATAAATTTGTTGTTATAATTATTTGAAATTGGCTAGGATTTTTTATTAATTGCATTGCACAAGCATCAACATGCATTTCATCCATTATTATTTCAGAATTTTTTTCATTAAATTTTTTTTTATATTCTTCAAAAATTTCAAAAGCAACTTTTCTAAATAATCCGCAAGTTTCTCTCATTACATTTGCTTTATGAACAATAGTAATTTTTTTTTTATTTTGTTTTAAAGCCAATTCAAAACCAAATTTTATTATTTTTTCACTTGCCTCTCTTGTGATAATTCTTTCTGTGATTGCTTTATTTCCATTATTTTCAACTCTTTCAATTCCTGAATATAAGTCTTCTGTATTTTCTCTTACAATAATTAAATCAACATCTTGTCTTGAAATAGCATGTGGAATTGATTTGCAAGGCCTTACATTTGCATACAAATCAAATAATTTTCTTAATTTTATAATTGCAGAACTATAATTTTTAATTTCAGGCGGAGTTGTTACTGCTCCAAATAATGTTGCATCTGTTTTTTTTATGTTTTCAATTGTTTCATTAGGCAGATTAGTTCCTTTTTTCAAATAAGTTTCATAGCCAATTTCAGAAAAAATAAATTTAAAGTTTAATGGCAAGGCATTTAAAATTATTAAAGCAGCATCAACAACTTCTTTTCCAATCCCATCTCCAGGCATTACATTAATATTATAATTTTTCATTTTTGTTTTTTTTATTTAGCATTTTCTTATTTATTATCTAATTTTTCAATCATTTAATTCCTCTAAATCATGTGATTTTAAAAAGTTAATAATGCCGCCAGAATTCCTTATTTTTAATATAAAAACAGGCATTCTCTTTGCTTCAATCACAATATTTTTTGATAAATTTTTTACAACTCCTTTTTCTAAATCCACTTCTAAAATATCATTTTCATCAATCTTATCAGTATCACATTCTAAAATTGGCAATCCAATATTTATAGCATTTCTGTAAAAAATTCTTGAAAAAGATTTTGCCAAAACAATAACATTTTTTCCTTTTAAAGCAACAGCAGCATGCTCTCTAGAAGAGCCACAGCCAAAATTATAGCCAGCAACAACAAAATCATTTTCATTAGCATTTTTAAAATCACTTCTTATCTCGCAAAAAACATTTTTAGCCAATTCTTTTGGATCAATTGTGATATTATATCTTGCAGGAATAATCTCATCAGTGTTTAAATTATCACCAAATTTCCAGACTTTTTGCATTTTATTCACCTAAAAATTTTCTAGGATCTGTTATTTTTCCCATGATTGCAGTTGCGGCTGCAGAAGCAGGGCTTCCCAAATAAATTTCAGCTTCTGGGCTGCCCATTCTTCCAATAAAATTTCTATTCATTGTTGTAAAGGCTTTTTCTTTTGGAGCTAATAAGCCACCATGTCTGCCAATGCAAGCTCCACATCCTGGATTTGTAATAGTGCAGCCTGCATCCATAAAAATTTTTATTAAGCCATTTCTTAATGCCTTTTCATAAATAGTAGTGCTTGCCGGTGTAATAATTGTTCTTGTAAATTTATTGACTTTTTTTCCTTTTAAAATAGAAGCAGCAATTTCTAAATCTTCATATCTTGCATTTGTACAAGTTCCAATAAAAACTTCATCAATTTCTAAACCTTCTAAATCTTTTAATTTTTTAACATTATCAACATCAGGATGGCAAGAAACCATAGGTTCTATTTCACTTACATTAATCTCAATAACTTTTTCATACTTTGGATTTATAGGATATACTTCAATTAAATTTTTTTCATCAAATCTTTCCAAAGCTTTTGTTTCCTTTTTTAAAAATTCAATTGTTTTTTTATCAGAATTTATTAAACCGCATTTAGCTCCAATTTCTGTGCTCATATTTGAAAAAACAATTCTTTCATGTATTGGCAGATTTTCAATAAAATTTCCAGAAAATTCAACACTTTTATAAGTAGCTCCATCCATTCCTAGTAAGCCTGCAATATAAATCATAACATCTTTTGCATAAACACCTTTATTTAATGAGCCAGTCATATTAATTTTAATTGTTTCTGGAATTTTAAACCATAATTTTCCTGTTATCCAAGAAATAGCAATTTCAGTTGAGCCATAGCCAGATGAAAAACATCCTAATGCACCATAAGTATTTGAGTGAGAGTCTGCCCCAATTACTATATTTCCTGGAATTATAAATCCTTCTTCAATCATTACTTGGTGGCAAACACCTTTTCTAAAAAAATTCTCTATTTTTTGCTCTTTAATGAAATCAGTTATTTTTTTTTGTGCTTCAGCAGCTAATAAATTTGGTGCGGGATAAGCATGGTCAAAATGAATTACAATTTTACTTTTATCTTTAATTGGCTTTCCAACTTCTCTAAATGATTTTATTGCTAATGGAGTAGTATTATCATGGCTCATAATAAAATCAACATCTGCAATAACTAAATCACCAGCTTTAACATTTTTATTTAATTTTCTTGAAAAAATTTCCTCAACTAATGTGCCCATTATAAAACACCTTTTTTCTATTATTCTTTTTAATTATTTTCATTAAGAGAGCCGTTATGTTTTTTCAAAACAATTTTTGTGTTTGTTTGCTTTATTCCTTTGACTAATCTTAATTCTTCAATTAAATTATTTAATTCAGCAGTAGTATTAACTTTAACATAAATTGAAATATCATGCTCTCCAGTAATTTCAAAAACACTTTTAACATGTTTGAAATTTTTTAACATTCTAACAACAGAGCTAGTATAAACTTCAGATTCAACAGAAATCAATATTAAAGCATTTATTCCATCAGGTATAATATTTGTATTTTTTCCAACAATTTTTTCTGCAATCTCAATTATATCAATATCATGCAATATTTTTCTTTCATCTCCTACTTTTTTTATTTCTCTGACAATATTCTCTAATTGGGTTTCATCAGCCTCAATATTATATTCTTTCAACTTAATTTTAACAGCTGCTTTTCCAGTATATTTATCAACAATAATTTTTCTTTCCCTACCAATAACAGAGGGCTCAAATGGCTCATATGTTTTAGGATTTTTCAAAACACCATTCGTATGAACACCAGATTTATGAGAAAATGCATTTATTCCAGTTATTGGTTTATTTGGAGCAATAAAAAAACCAGAAATCTTTTCTAAATAATTGCTTACTTCAACCAAATATTTTTCATTATATTTATTTAAGCCATAAAGAATTTTAAAAGTCATTATAACTTCTGCTAAATCAGGAATTCCAGTTCTTTCACCCATCCCATTAATTGTTGTATGGATGCAATCTGCTCCAGCTTCAATTGCCATTATTGCATTTGCTAATGCCAAGCCAAAATCATCATGGCAATGAACATCTAATCCGCAAGGCAGTAATTTTTCTTTTAATTTTTTTACATTTTCATAAAAAACATTAGGCAGCATAATTCCTAAAGTATCTGCATAACTTATTCTGTCAGCCCCTGCTTTTATTGCTGTATTGCAAGCCTCAACTAAAAAATTAAAATCAGTTCTTGTAGCATCCTCAGGAGTAAATCTAACTTTTAATCCTAAAGATTTTGCATAAGACACATTTTCTTTTATTATATCTAAAGCCTCTTTTTCGCTTTTCTTAACTTTTGTTTCTAAATGTATTTTTGATGTTGGATAAAAAACAACAATTCTTTTTACACCGGTTTTTTTTGCATTATCAATGTTTTGTTTTATTGCAAGAGAATGAGCAACTATCTCAGATTTCAAATTCAAATTTACTATTTTTGAAATAGCCTCAAATATCTTTGGAGAAACACTTGGATCTCCAGCTTCTATCATATCAACACCAATTTTATCTAAATACTTTGCAATCTCTATTTTTTCATCCACAGAAAAATTAACATACGGTGTTTGTTCTC